>WTHL01000198.1 GCA_011523155.1 Synechococcus sp. PL34863bin_39
AAGGAAATGCACCTTGCTGTGATGGAGGAGGGCACCATGCCTGAGGCGGCATCTGTGCGCCAATCCATTGAGAAACTTCAGGAGCTGATTGATCTTCTTGATGGCAAAAAGAAGTAGAGATCACCTCGTTTCAGCGTCGTTCAAGCTCAAGCCAGCCCATCAATCCTGCGTTGAGTCAGATTGATGGGCTGGCTCATTGTTCGTTCTCAATCTCTTTGCGTTTGCATCACCGCATGGTGATGCATTGTTTATGGCTTGCTGTTGAGATTGTTGGATCAGGCGAACAGCACAAAGCCCCGATGTTGCTCATCGGGGCTTTTGCATCCAGAACGAACCCTTTGCTTCAGGCGATTTCAGCGAAGCTTTCGCGGAACGCCTGCAGGGTTGCCTCGATGTCTGCGTCGGAATGCGCCAATGACGTGAAGCCGGCTTCAAAGGCGCTCGGAGCCAGGTAAACACCCCGTTGGAGCATCGCCCGATGGAGTTTTCCGAACCGCTCGGAATCGGTTGACTTGGCTTCTTCAAAGTTGCGGACGGGACCATCGCAGAGGAAGAAGCCGAACATGGCGCTGACGCTTCCGCCGGTGAATGGAAGGCCCGCGGCCTTGGCCGCATCCCTGATGCCGCTGATCAGCGTTTCGGTTGTGGCGGTGAGTTTCTCGTAGCTGCCGGGTTGCTTGAGAAGTTCGAGAGTCTTGATGCCCGCGGTCATGGCGAGGGGGTTGCCGCTCAGGGTGCCCGCCTGATACATCGGGCCAGCTGGAGCCACCATCTCCATGATTTCCCTTCGGCCGCCGTAGGCACCAACGGGAAGACCGCCGCCGATCACCTTGCCCATGGTTGTGAGGTCGGGGGTGACGCCGAAATGGGCCTGGGCTCCGCCGTAGCTGATGCGGAATCCGGTCATCACTTCGTCGAAGACCAGGAGGGCGCCGTGCTCCTTGGTGATTTCCCGAAGACCTTCCAGGAATCCGGGCTCGGGGGTGATGAAGCCAGCGTTACCCACGATCGGTTCGAGAATCACCCCGGCGATTGCGTCGGGATTTTCCGCGAAGAGCTGCTTGACGGCTTCAAGGTCGTTGTAGGGAGCCGTGAGTGTGTTGGCGGTGGTGCTTCGGGGCACGCCGGGGGAGTCGGGCAGTCCGAGGGTGGCGACACCTGAACCTGCTTTGACCAGGAACATGTCGGCGTGGCCGTGATAGCAGCCCTCGAACTTGATCACCTTGTCGCGGCCGGTGTAAGCGCGGATCAGGCGGAGGACGGCCATGCAGGCTTCGGTGCCGCTGTTGACGAACCGAACCATCTCGACGCTTGGGACAGCGTCGATGACCATCTCAGCGAGAGTGTTCTCCAGGGCGCAGGGTGCACCGAAGCTGGTGCCTTTCTCGATCGCTTCCTGAAGAGCGCTGATCACCTCGGGATGGGCGTGACCGCAGATCGCCGGACCCCAGCTCCCGATGTAATCGATGTATTTGTTCCCATCCACGTCCCACGCGTAGGGGCCTTTGACCCTGTCGAAGACGATCGGCTGACCGCCCACCGACTTGAAGGCCCGCACCGGGGAGCTCACTCCACCAGGCATCAGGCTCTGGGCAGCACTGAAAATGGCCTGGGAGTGGCTGGTGTTCAGGGTGGGAGCTGTCACGGGGACGGATGCCAAGGGGCAGAATCAAACCGTCCGACATCCTGACCCAAAACGGTCACCGGCGACGGAAGTGTGACTGAAGCGCTACGGCTCAGTTGTCATTCCTGTCAGAGTCGGTAAAGGTTCCGATGCAGGTTTTGACTCACGACTGGGCAGCTCTGGACAGAGATCTCAGCCGGCTGCTGCCTGTCGATGCGGTGGTCCGTAAACGTCAGGAACTGCTGGCGTACGACTGTGATGGTTTAACGATTGACCGTCATCAACCGCCCCTGGCGGTGCTTCCGCGCACCACCGACGAGGTCGCCGCCGCCCTTCGCTGCTGTCGGGCCCATGGCATTCCATTCGTCGCCAGGGGCAGCGGCACCGGCCTGTCCGGTGGTGCGGTGGCGGAACAGGAGGCGCTCCTGGTGGTGACCAGCAGGATGCGGCGAATCCTGGCTGTCGATCTCCCCAACCAGACCGTCACGGTGCAGCCCGGAGTGATCAACAGCTGGGTGACGCGTGCGGTGGCGGGTGATGGCTTTTATTACGCGCCGGATCCCTCCAGCCAGGTGGTCTGCAGCATCGGCGGCAATGTGGCTGAAAACTCCGGGGGAGTCCACTGCCTCAAATACGGCGTCACCAGCAACCACGTGCTGGGGATGGAGGTGGTGCTTCCCGATGGCAGCGTCACGCATCTGGGTTCCGATCTCACGGAATCGCCGGAACTCGATCTGCGGGGAGCCTTCATCGGCAGTGAAGGCACGCTTGGGATTGCCACGTCGATCACGCTGCGACTGCTCAGGGCACCGGAGCGGGTCAGTGTGCTGCTTGCCGACTTCCCCACCATGGAGGCGGCGGGTGATGCCGTGCGCCGGGTCACGGCGGCAGGTGTGCTGCCTGCGGGCATGGAGATCATGGACAACTTCATGATCAACGCCGTCAACGATCTGTTCGGGCACGAGGAATATCCCCGGGACGCCGCTGCCGTGCTCCTGATCGAAGTGGATGGCCAGGCCGCGGAAGTGGAGGTTGCTTCCGACAGGGCGGCGTCCCTCTGCCGGGATGCCGGTGCCCGTGGGGTTCGTCGTGCGCAGGACGCGGCGGATCGCGCCCTTCTCTGGAAAGGACGCAAGTCCGCGTTCGCTGCGGTCGGTCAGATTTCGCCGACCTACTACGTGCAGGACGGTGTTGTGCCCCGCAGCAGCCTGCCAACCGTCCTGGCGGCCATTGCCGCGCTCAGCCGTGATTTCGGGCTGCCGGTTGCCAACGTGTTTCATGCCGGCGACGGCAATCTCCATCCCCTGATCCTGTATCGCCGGGATGAGCCTGGTGTCGATGAGCGGGTGAAGGCCCTGGGGGCCGCCATCCTGCGGGAATGCCTGGCGGTCGGGGGCAGCATCACCGGCGAGCACGGCGTGGGAGCTGATAAGCGGTGCTATCTCGACTGGATGTTCAGCCCGGAGGACCTCGCCACGA
>WTHL01000113.1 GCA_011523155.1 Synechococcus sp. PL34863bin_39
ACTCCATCTCCACTGAGAAGGTCAGCGGTGGCCAAGGCGCGACTGACCATGGAGCCATAGGCAACGATCAGCAGGTCATCACCTCCCCTCAGGACCTCACCACGGCCGATCTCGAGGGGTTCCCAGCCTTCCTCCATCAAAGGCACACCCTCTCCTGGACCTCTGGGGATTCGAAGCGCTGTGGGGCCTGGGTGTTCAAGGCATGTCACCAGCATGCGCTGAAGCTCCGCTTCGTCACGGGGCGCCATCACCGTGAAGTTGGGGATGGCACGGAAGTAGCTGATGTCGTACTGGCCCTGATGAGTCGGGCCGTCGGCTCCGACAATGCCAGCGCGGTCGAGAACGAACGTGACAGGAAGATTTTGGATGCCGATGTCGTGAATCAGCTGGTCGTAGGCACGCTGAAGAAAGGTGCTGTAGATGGCCACAACGGGTTTGAGGCCTTCACAGGCCATTCCGCCCGCAAGGGTCACGGCATGCTGCTCGGCAATCCCCACATCGACGTACTGCTCAGGAATCGCTTTCTGCAGCATGTCGAGGCCGGTGCCGGTGGCCATGGCTGCGGTGATCCCGATGACGCGACTGTCCTGTTCGCAGAGCTTGACCAACGTCTGACCGAAGACCTTGCTGTAGCTGGGTGGCTTGGGGGTCTTGCTGGGTCGCGCCTTGCCGGTTTCCAGATCGAAGGCTGACTGTGCGTGGTACCCCACCTGGTCAGCCTCGGCATAGGGATAACCCTTGCCTTTGGTGGTGACCACATGAACCATCACCGGTCCGCCAACGCGATGCGCTGCCTGGAACGTCCGCGTCATCTCAGCGATGTCATGGCCATCAATCGGCCCCATGTAGGTGAAGCCGAGCTCCTCGAACACCGCACCCACCTTCGGCACCGCAAGGCGTCGCATGCTCTCCTTCAGGCGATTCAGTTCAGGAGGGATCTCACCACCCATGAAGGGGAGATGCTTCATGCTCTCCTCAACGCTTCCGGAGAGAAACTGCATGGGTGGGCTCAGCCTCATGCGGTTGAGGTAGGTCGACAGCGCTCCCACCGGAGGAGAGATCGACATGTCGTTGTCATTGAGAACAACGAGCAGCGGTGTCGTCGGAAGGTGACCTGCATGGTTGATGGCCTCGAGTGCCATCCCACCGGTGAGCGCTCCGTCACCGATGACAGCGACGCACTTGAAGGTCTCACCGCGTCGATCCCGGGCGATGGCCATCCCGAGAGCCGCCGAAATCGACGTGCTCGCATGGCCAGCGCCGAAATGATCGAATTGGCTCTCACAGCGTTTCAGATAGCCGGCCACACCACCTTTCTGGCGAAGCGTGTGGAAATCGGCGTAACGGCCGGTGAGCAGTTTGTGGGGGTAAGCCTGGTGTCCCACATCCCAGATCACCCTGTCGTGATCAAGATCCAGGGTCTGGTAGAGGGCAAGGGTCAGTTCGACGACACCCAGACCTGGGCCGAGATGGCCGCCACTGTTGGAAACGACCTCGAGATGACGCTCACGAATTTGAGCGGCGACGGCCTCCAGGTCCTGCACGGATGCACCGTGCAACTGATTCGGATGGGTCAACTCGCTCAGATGCATCCCGTCCATCGGCCGATCAGGGCAATCTACGGGGCCTTCGTCAGGAGCGGCGAGCCAAACTGACCCGATGGATCACTACCTCCCCAGGATTCTTCGTGCCCGCGTCTACGACGTGGCGAAGGAATCACCGCTTGAGCAGGCTCGCAACCTCAGCACGAGACTGGGCAACACGGTCTGGCTGAAACGGGAGGATCTCCAGCCTGTCTTTTCGTTCAAGCTCCGAGGCGCCTACAACCGGATGGTGCAGCTCAGCCCGGATGAGCTCGCACGCGGCGTGATCGCAGCCAGTGCCGGCAATCATGCTCAGGGGGTTGCACTCAGTGCCCAGACCCTGGACTGCAGGGCCGTGATTGTGATGCCGGTCACAACGCCTGACGTGAAGGTGCAGGCAGTGCGTGAGCGCGGTGCGGAGGTGGTTCTCCATGGAGACACCTACGACGAAGCCTGTGCTGAAGCCACCCGGCGCAGCGAAACGGAAGGCCTCTGCTTCATCCATCCCTTTGACGATCCGGAGGTGATCGCCGGCCAGGGAACGATCGGGATGGAGATTCTCCGTCAGATCCCGGATCCGCCTGATGCCATCTACGTGGCCGTCGGCGGCGGCGGTTTGATAGGCGGCGTCGCCGCTTACATCAAAAGCCTCTGGCCTGATGTGGAGGTGATCGGGGTCGAACCCCACGACGCCGCTGCCATGACCCTGTCCCTCGAGGCGGGTGAACGGATCCGTCTACCCCAGGTTGGTCTCTTCGCTGATGGTGTGGCTGTGCGGCAGGTGGGAGAAAACACCTTCGCCCTGGCTCAGCGCTATGTGGACACGATGGTGACGGTGGGAACCGACGAGATCTGCGCGGCGATCAAGGACGTGTTCGAGGACACCCGATCCATTCTTGAACCCGCCGGAGCGCTCGCTGTGGCCGGTTTGAAAGCCGATGTCGCCCGTCGTGGCCTCCAGGACAAATCGTTGGTGGCGATTGCCTGCGGAGCCAACATGAACTTCGACCGCCTTCGCTTTGTGGCCGAGCGAGCGGAACTCGGTGAGGAACGCGAAGCGATGCTGGCTGTTCAGATTCCTGAGCAGGCCGGAAGCCTGCGTCGCCTCTGCGAGTGTCTGGAGCGACGCTCCCTGACCGAATTCAGTTACCGGATGGGGGATGGTCCCCAGGCCCAGATCTTCATGGGCGTGCAGGTGCAGAACCACGACGATCGCCGGGAGCTGATCAACCAGCTCCAGGGCCAAGGGTTCTCCTGCCAGGACCTCAGCGACGACGAGCTGGCGAAGGTGCACCTCCGGCACATGGTGGGGGGGCGACTGCCGGCTTCAGCAGGTGATCAGGCTGAGCAATGTCTCGAGCTGCTGTATCGCTTCGAATTTCCTGAACGGCCGGGCGCTCTGATGACCTTCGTCACAGCCCTCAGACCGGAATGGACCATCAGCATCTTCCACTACCGAAATCATGGTGCTGATGTCGGTCGGATCGTGGTGGGTGTGCTCGTGAAACCCTGTGATC
>WTHL01000156.1 GCA_011523155.1 Synechococcus sp. PL34863bin_39
CCTCCACCCTCTCCCCGATCACGGCAGTGGGATGGATTTCAGCAGTCGGTTTTGGATCTGGATGCAACTGCTCAAGGGTCTCGGCGAACGCCAACCGCGGATCACGCAGAACGGCCCAGGCCATGCCGCGGCGCTCAGCCAGGTCGCGGAGGTCATGCTGGTCGGGCAGCAGCACCGCAGCTGCTGAGCTGGAGTCCAGAGCCGCAGCCAGAGCACTGCCTTTCTCCAGGAAGCTGATCTGGGACTCAGCGGCCTTCTCCAGCGATGCGGCACCGGTGAGTTCGGGATCCGCTCCGATCTGGTGAGAGATCAGCCCTCCTTCCCCTTGCTGCAGGGTTGCGATCAATGTGCTGAAACGCATGACTCAGGTCGGCTCCGGCCGGATCGTAGGCGTGTCGAGCAGCACAAGGACATCGCGGTGAACGACGACGGGGGATCGTCGTCGAGGCTCCTCTGCCGTCGGCCCCCCCGCCAATAACGCCTGATGCAGGGCATCACTGCTCAGGGAACACAGGCCCCTCGCAAATTCGGTTCCATCCGGATCCAGAAGACTGACAGGCTGATTGGCGGCGAAGCTGCCCTCCAACCGCTTCACTCCCACCATCAGCAGCGAGGCGCCACGGGTCTGCACTGCTGCACAGGCGCCATGGTCGAGGTGGAGATTCCCCTGTGGTTTCAGGGCATGGGCCAGCCAACTCTTTCGGTTCCCGAGGGGTTCAGGATGGGGGTGAAAGACGGTGCCGCCGCGTCCACCGTTGAGCAGGTTCTCCAGCACATCCGCCCGCCTGCCATCGGCCAGATGCACAGTGATGCCACTGGCCGTGGCAATCCGGGCCGCAGCCAATTTGGTGGTCATGCCGCCCGTCCCCCAGCGCCCTCCATCGCCAGCCCCCTCTTCGAGGGCGGCAAGGTGGTCAGGGTGGTGCACGTCTGTAATCGGCGTCGCTGAGGAATCCATCCTCGGGTCTGCGGAGTAGAGCCTGTCAACGTCGGTGAGGAGGATCAGTTCATCGGCACCGAGGGCCGTCGCCACCAGGGCTGAGAGGGTGTCGTTGTCGCCGAAGCGCAGCTCGGCCGAGGAGACGGTGTCATTTTCATTGACGATCGGCAGAACCTGCCAGTCCAGAAGCTGATGCAGGGTCGCCGAGGCGCTGTGATAACTGCGGCGATCGGAGAGGTCAGATCGGGTCAGGAGCACCTGGGCAACGGCATGGCCATGGCGTCCCATCGCCTGGTCGTAGATGCCCATGAGGTGACCCTGACCGATGGCGGCCGCCGCCTGAAGACCGACCACGTCGTCAGGTCGGGTCTCCAGGCCGAGGCGGTGGCAACCGAGACCCACCGCACCACTGCTCACCAGCACCGCACGGTCACCGCGCTTGAGGCTCTGGGCCAGTGCTGAGGTCAGGCGCTCGATCACCTCCACCGTTGACAGTCCACCCTCACCGCGAAGAAGGCTTGTGCCGATCTTCACCACCCTCAGGGTCATGGCATCTCAGCCCCGAACATCCTGGCCAGGCCCCGTTCAAAGCGCTGAACCCTGTCATTCGGGCACGGGGTTCCATCGGCTTTCAGGGGCCGGACCAACACGGTGTAAAGCCCCAGTCGGTTGCCGGCGATCACATCGGTGAACACCCGGTCTCCGATGATGGCCAGCTGCTCCGGCTTCACCTCGAGATCCTCGAGAACGCGTTGCAGGGCTGCACGCCGGGGTTTGGCGGCACCGCTGGTGTAGGTCACATCCAGTTGATCAGCAACGGCGCCGATCCGCTGACGGGAGGGATTGTTGCTGAAGAGATGCAGCCTCAGATGGCGTTGTGCGGACTGAGCCCAGCCCATCACAGCCTCGGGCAACACCACATCGTGGCCGGGCAGCAGGGTGCGATCCACATCGAGCAGAAGGGCTCTGATGCCACGGTCGAGGAGGTGATCCAGGGGAAGCTGGACCACTGTCAATCCTGGATCCCAGTCAGGCTGAAGCCACTGACGCTTCATCACTCCGACAGATCACGCTCTTCGAGCTCGGCTTCGATGCGCGGCTGGATCCGATCGAACGCATCACCCTCGACCAGAACAGCACCCGAGTCGTCCATGCAGGCAACGACGAAGAAGGGATCGAGGGGGATGTAGAGACCGTATTCCTGGGCATCCACCAGGAAACTCACCAGCAGCTCATACGTCTCGGCGTCATCCTCATCGGTGTCATCCTCCTCCAGATCCTCGGGCTCCGGTTCATCCAGCTCGCCGCTGACGGTGAGGGTGACTGCAGAGCGCACGAGCGTCAGTTCGTGCTCCTGAAGCACGACATCGGCCACGGAGAGGATCGGCTCGCTGTCCTGGATCGCATCGATCAGCTCAGGGTCGCTGCCGTCCTTGAGCCTGAAGAGACAGACCGGAGTGTCCACGGGGGTCAGCAGGGCGTAATCCTTGCCGTCCAGGGGAATCAGCTGTTCCAGAAAGCAGAGAAGGTCTCTGCCTGTGCTGTCCTTGACCAGGACGGTGGGAACGTCTCCACTGTTGCCGGGGCCGCTGGCGGTCATGGATCAGCACGTCATTGCTTCCAGGATCATGCCTCGTCGCTGGACCGGCCACGGGGTGGGGTCGCCGCTTCGACCGGCCTTGGCTCCGGCCCGTCACTCAACCATTGCTCCAGCAGCAGCGCAGCAGCCTCGCTGTCGAGGCGCCCGGTTCGATCGCCGTGGAGATTGCGCTGTTCGGCGGCGGCCCAGCTGCTGCTGTGTTCGTTGACCCAGGCCACAGGCAGGTCCAGGAGCGTCCCGAGCCGTCTGCCGTACCGCTCACAGTGCTTCGCCTGTTCGGTGGGATTGCCCTGCTGATCGAGGGGAAGGCCAACCACGAGCGCTTCCACGCGTCTTGTGCGACAGAGATCCTCGAAATGAACGAGATCGTTGTCGAATCGTCGTCTCCGCAGGGCAGGAAGAGGACGGACGCTGATCCCAAGCGGATCACAACCGGCGATGCCGATACGTTTGCGACCGACATCAAGGCTGAGAACGGAACGGGGGGGCGGAGAAGGCAAAGGCTCAGCGTCGGCCCCCCAGGGACGGTGTGGGCAGGGGGGGACGCTGCGGTTG
>WTHL01000251.1 GCA_011523155.1 Synechococcus sp. PL34863bin_39
AGGCCATTGTTGCCAGGGCAGCCAACCGAATTTTCGCCGGCGGCACTCCGCTCTCCTTTCTCGAATCGCCCCTCACACGCGGCGAATCCAACCAGGGCGACGGAACTGTCCTGGCCGCTGACCAGCTGGCTTTCCAGCGCTCTGTGGAAACGTTCACCGGGTCGAGCGCGTCAGTCCAGACCGGAAACGCGCTGACGCGTCTTCTGCGCGGGAACAGTGAGGATGCCGATGTGCGGGTGGTTCTTCCGACAGGCTTCTCGCCGATCAGTGTTGCCAAATATGGACCGGCGCGAATGCGCAAGTCCGTCCGTGATCTTGGCTGGTTTCTCCGCTACGTGGGCTACTCCCTTGTGGCGGGTGACCCCAGCATCCTGTCCGTAAACACGCGTGGGCTCCGGGATGTTCTTGAAAAAGGCTGCTCGCTTGCAGCGACCAATGTGGCCCTCCAGGAAATGAGAGCTGCAGCAGCCTCACTGCTTCGCGACCGTCCTGAAGCCCGACGCATGGCGATCGATTGCTTCAACGTGCTGTTGAAGGAGTTGGCTGTCGCGACGCCGTCAGCGCGCCAGAAACTCGGTAGCGCACAGCGCCAGGGACTCCAGCTTCCTGCGATCTACGCGCTGGCAGCTCAGGGGCAGTCCCAGCGCTACAGCATCAAGACCGGGATGAGCGGCAACGAACGTCAGGAGATCGTTCGGGCGGCCTACCGCCAGGTTTTCGAACGGGACATTGCCAAGGGCTACTCCCAGATGCCTTGTGCATCGGAAGCCTCCCAGCTCGTGCAGGGAAAGCTCTCCATGCGCGAATTCATCCGTGCCCTCGGCCGGTGCAAGGAATACAGGCAGCAGTTCCACGATCGCTTCGTCAACAGTCGCGTTGTTGAACTCGCCTACCGCCATTTCCTTGGCCGAGGCATCAGTTCCCTCGAAGAATTCAAGACGGGATTCGCGATCCTCAGTGATCAGGGCCTTAACGGGCTCATCGATGTGCTGGTCAACTCAGCGGAATACGCCCAGACCTTCGGTGAGGAGACCGTACCCTTCCTGCGGGATCTGGGTGAGGAAGCCCAGGAGAGTGCCGGCTGGGGCTCCAACCGGAAACTGTTCAGATTCAGTGCCCCCTTCGACGGCGCGCCCCAGTACGTCACCCTTTACGCCTCCTACCGTCAGCCCCTCGCCGATCAGCACGTCTACGGCGGCGGCAACGATCCGATCGGCAACCAGTACGGAGCCATTTTCCCGAGCGGGACAGCATCGGTCAGCACACGCCCTGCTCCCTACGGCTACGACAGCCGAAGGCTTCTGGTCAGCAATGGCATGGCGTCGCCCGGCCAGATGGACAGCGCCCAGTTCCGCTCCAGTCGTCCCCGAAAGGTTGGCCCCCGGGTGATGCGACTTCAACAGATCGCCACAGGGGGAGCGGCCGTTCCCAAGCGCGGTGGCCAACCCAGTGTCCGCAACACCGAAGCCAGCACGCAGGCAGTGATTAACGCTGTCTACGTCCAGGTTCTGGGCAACAGCGGCTATGCCGGTGAACGGATGACATCGAGCGAAGCGCGCCTCGAAAACGGGGAGATCTCCCTCCGGGACTTCATTCGTTGCATTGCCCGTTCCGATGCCTTCCGTCGTCGTTACTGGAACGGTCTCTATGTCGCGAAGGCGATTGAGGTCATGCATCGTCGCCTCCTCGGCCGTCCCACCTTCGGCCGCTGGGAGATCGATGCCCTGTTTGACACCGCTGCCCGCAAGGGGTTCTACGGGCTTGTTGATGCACTGCTTGACAGCAAGGAATATCAGGAGTGCTTCGGCGACGACACCGTTCCTTACGAACGCTTCATCACACCCAAGGACCTCAACACCCGACGTGTCCCCACCTGGAAGCGCGAGGTCACTGTGTTCGGCACCACCTCCTTTGTCTCTGCCGGACGACCCGAAGCCCAAACAGGGTCAGCCTTCACCTCAAGCGCTGATCTCACCCCGCGCAATTTCCAATCCACCTCCCCATCGACACAGACCTGGTCACTGGAATCCATTGGTTCAGGACGTGATTCACGTTTTGCATCGCTGAATGCTGTCCGCCTGAATACCCGCTCAGATCGCTCCCAATCCACTGGAATTGGTGCTTTCAAGTCTCCATTCGGCCGCGTCAAGTCGGGCAGTTCAACTCCCAACGCTCCAGGAACAACTCTGGCCAAGGCACTTCAATCAAGTGATGCATCAGGATTGCAGCGTCGAGCAGGCATCCCTGACCTCGTCAGGCTTGAGGCGCCTTTCACTGAAGATGAACTTCGTGCAGCCATCAATGCGACCTACCGACAGCTGATCAATCGAATCCCTCTCGAAGCAGAGCGGCTTGTCTCAGCAGAGTCGAAACTTCGCAACGAGGACATCAACCTCGCTGGATTCGTCGAAGCCGTTGCCCTGAGTGACACCTATCAGGACAAACTCTCTCGCATGGCGCCACTTCGTGCAGCCTCCGCCGCCTATCTCAATCTGGCTGGGCGCGCAGCTACCCCTGCTGAGGTCGCTGAATTCCTCCAGATGCGTGCTTGCAACGGGCAACCCGCCGCGGTCAGGCTTGTCCTCGAACGTCGCAGCGACGATCTTCAGGATCAGGCACCAAGGGTTGTGGGTATGCAGACAACCCAGGGACAGCCCCAGGCAACAGTGACCCGCACAGCCTCCCTGTTCGGTGGCAATGCAGCCATCAACCCGAACGAGTCATCAGCGATCTGAAACTGACGCTGAAATCAGCAACCTGCGCACATCCTCTCCTGATGATTCAGGGGAGGTTTTTTATTAAATAGCAAGAAACTAGCGTCGCTAAATGTCACAAACGAAGCCCTGAGCGGCCTGCCCCGACGACTTACCAAATGCACTGCGGCGCAAGGGATCAGCACAGAAACAGAGGGCGTGAAGAACTGTTACCGCGCCGCCAAGTTCTGTCAACCACTCACGCAGAATGTCCAGGCGATCAGTCAAACTGATTGCGTAAACCACTCACCGGATCTCGGCCTCCCTCGGGCGGCCGCGCTTTTCGAGGCAGAACTGCATGAGCATCGTCTCCAACTCGATCATCAACGCGGACG
>WTHL01000230.1 GCA_011523155.1 Synechococcus sp. PL34863bin_39
TCAAGTGGGTGCTTGAGAACCGCTGGAAGCAGCTCACCCGCAACACCGGTGGCAAGGCCCCTGAGGTGGACTGGATGGGTGTGCAGCGCGAGGTGGAGGTCGGACTCGGCCGGCGCATGCGGCGGGAACTGCAGGTGGAGCCCCTGATTCTCTGCCTGGTGCAGCCGGCCCCCGGTGGGACTCCTGTTTACAAGGGCAGGGCGGATGCCGAGCCCGACGATCGTCCGGCACCGCGCGGTCGCGGCGGCCGTGGTGGAAGGAATGGCCATGGTCGCTCGGGTCGCGACCGCGATCAGGCGCCGGCCCGTGTGATCACAACGCCTTCGGCAGCCAGGTCAGCAGCGGCGGCCAACCCTGCGCCACCAGCAGCAGCAGCACCTGCGCCGGCAGCGGCTTCGAGTCCCGTGGCTTCGACTCCCGTGGTCAGTCGTGCCAAGCCGGAGCCGGAACCGGAGATGCCCGCAGGCCGCACTCGCCGCCGTCGCTCGGCGGCGGCCTGATCACTTCCATCACCATGGCCAGGCGTCGTCTATGGGCGGCGCCTGGAGGATCGCTCAGGACTTGATCACGGCGTTCATCGATTAGTCGTTGACGGCGCTGGTTCCGCTTTGAAGCAGCCAGGGAGTGAGGTCAAGCAGTTCGGCCGAACCCTGGCTCTCGCCCTGGCGTTTGGAGCTGCGTTCAGGTGCGATCTCAATCACCGTCTCCCGTTGGGGGGTTGCCTGCACGGCTTCAGGCTCTGAGGCCTGCTCGGGTGGGGTGGGTGTGTCCGTGACGGTGTCTGGATCGGTCGGCTCAGCGATGGCGCCGGAGGTCGCCTCGGGTTGGCTGATGGCATCGAGGGCTGGCGCTGTGGACGGAGGGTCCACGGGTTCAGCGGCAGGGGCTGGTGAGGGTTCGGCTTCCGCTGCTTGGCTCACCTCGGGGGTCACCTCGGGACCGTCCTCGGGTCCCTGGCTGGGGGCGTTGTCACCCGTCGCCCAGGGCGTGGCCGACTCAGCCCCTGGGGATGGAGCCGTCGGGGCTGCGGACGCGCTCATCAGGAAGGGGTCCCTGATCACATCCGCGATCGGTGCCGCGATGGACTGACTCGGGGGCGCCGCCACTTCGGGCACTGCTGTGGGCACTTCTGCAGGCCCTGCCGACGGTGCTGGCTCCGTGATCTGTTCTGCCTGGCAGCGTTCCACGCCCTGCTGGGCGAGGTCGCGCAGGGTGTCGGGCGGTTGGCTCTGCAGGGCCAGTTCGTAGTGGGTGAGCGCCTGAGCCGGTTGCTGCAGGCCATGGAAATGGATGTGGCCGAGCAACAGGGCGACGAACGCTCGCCAGGCCATGCAGGCTTCCTCTTCGGCGCTGTTGCCGCTTGCAGGTTGGAGGTCCTTCAGCAGCGTGCTGGCAATGGACTCGGCCTCTCTGAAATCGCCCTGTCCGTAAGCCTGCTCAGCGGCGTAGTACCGCTGTTGGACATCCCCATCCACGACGCATTAATGCTTCTTGACCAGTTGTACTGCGTATTTGTCCCAATGGATACGCCGGTCGCCGCCCAGGTCGCGGCCGCCTGCTGGGGCTCCCGCCGCCGTCGCAGTGGCCAGGTCCTCCAGTTGGCGACTGCTGAGGGCGGGGGTTCCCTGGGTCTGCAGCCAGTGGCCCAGCAGGCTTCGCCGCAGGTCTGAGGGGAGCGAGGCCAGTCTGCGGCGATTGAGCCCACCGGCGTCGCGCAGGCTGTCCAGGCCGAGATCGAGCAGCGCCGTTCGACTGGTCTGGGTCTGCTCGATCCGTTCGGAGAGAGCGGCCATCCGTGGCTCACAGCCTGGATGGAGTGCGTTCAGCACCGGCAGCACCTGGTGGCGGATGCGGTTGCGGCTGTAGTCAAGATCGTCATGGCTCGGATCCAGCCAGATCGGTAACTGCAGCGTTGTGCAGATGGCAGCGGTGTCGCTGCGCGAAACATCCAGCAGGGGGCGAACGAGTTGCAGGTCGTGGCCGCTGGCCTGCGCGAGCGGTCGCGCCCGCCGAAGGCTGCCGAGCCCCTGCAGATCACTGCCGCGCGCCAGGTTCAGCAGCAGCGTCTCCGCCCTGTCGGTGGCCGTGTGGGCACACACCACCCGCCGGCAGGGGGTGCCTGGATCGGCCTGCTGTTGCTGCTCCGCCACCTGGGCAAGCTGCCCGTAGCGCCAGTCGCGGGCGGCGGCTTCGCTGCCGGTTGCAGCCCGGGTGGTGCGGTCGATGCTCAGCGCCAGTCCGTTGGCGCTGCTCCAGGTTTCCAGGCCCAAGGCAATCGCGGCGGAGCCCTGATGCCAGCCATGGTCACCGTGCCAGAGGTGAAGACTCCAGTGGTGCAGCCGCTGCAGACCGATCAGCAGTGCGGTGAGGGCCATGGAGTCCTGACCTCCTGAGACGGCCACCACCAACCGCTCCCCCGGGGGGAGCAGGGATGGATCCCGCAGCAGCAGGCGATGCAGACGGTCATGCCAGGGAGACCAGCGACGGGCGAGGGGCTGATCAGAGGCGCGAGCCATGCGGTGGGAGGATGGATCCATATGACTCTGGCCTGATGACTCGTCTCGCTCAGCTGCCCTCCTCCCTGCGTCTGCGTCTTGAGCAACGCGCGGCCCTCAAGGTGATTGCCGGCCTGATGAACTTCGATGCGGCTTCCGTGGCCCGGGTGGCCCGCGCCGCAGGCCATGGTGGTGCCGATCTGATCGACGTCGCCTGCGATCCCGAGCTGGTGGCCCTCGCGATCCGGGAATCCGGCGGCGTGCCTGTGTGCGTTTCGGCGGTCGACCCCGAGCTGTTTCCCGCTGCCGTTGCCGCCGGTGCGCAGATGGTGGAGATCGGTAACTTCGATGCCTTCTATCCCCAGGGCCGCATCTTCGATGCCGCCGAGGTGCTGGCGCTGACCCGTCAGACCCGTGCTCTGCTTCCCGATGTGGTGCTGAGCGTCACCGTGCCCCACGTGCTGCCCATGGATGAGCAGCAGCAGCTGGCCGTTGATCTGGTGGACGCTGGCGCGGATCTGATCCAGACCGAGGGAGGCACCAGTGCCAAGCCCTTCAGTGCCGGCAGCCTCGGCCTGATCGAGAAGGCAGC
>WTHL01000187.1 GCA_011523155.1 Synechococcus sp. PL34863bin_39
GCTCTACATGCTGCCGGAATCACCAATGCCGTCGCCTCTTTGGGGACCGCTCTGAGCAGTCAGCAGATCACCCAGCTGTGCCGATGCAGCGATGGCAAACGCATCGTTCTCAACTTCGATGCCGATGGCGCCGGAGTGCGAGCCGCCAACCGAGCCATCGGCGAGGTGGAGCAGCTCGCACTGCAGGGGCAGCTGGAACTTCGGGTGCTTCACCTTCCTTCCGGCAAGGACCCTGACGAATTCCTCCGGGACCATGGACCCGGAGACTACAGATCCCTGCTGGACCAGGCCCCGCTCTGGCTTGACTGGCAGATCGATCAGGTGCTCGAAGGACGCGACCTCGCCAAGGCGGATCAGTTCCAGCAGGGTGTCAGCGCTCTGGTGGCACTCCTCGGAAAACTCCCACAGTCGGCCGTTCGCACCCACTATCTCCAGAAGGTGGCTGAACGCCTCAGCGGCGGTCAGGGCCGTGTTGCGCTCCAGCTCGAGGAAGACCTGCGCCAGCAGGTCAAAGGTCAGCGCTGGCATGGTCGTTCCGCTCGCTTCGAGCAGCCAGGTGAATCCAGTCAAAGGGAGCGCTCTGAGGCGGAGATCCTGCGGCTCTATCTGCATTGCCCCTCGCACCGCAGTGCCATCCGCCGGGAGCTGCGGGAACGGGAGCTTGAGGATTTCGGCTTGCAGCACCATCGCCTGCTCTGGGCCACACTCACCGATCTCGAGGAAACCAACATCGGTGCCGGACGTCTCGAGGCGGTGAGTCGCGGACAGGACAGCGGCGATGAGTTGTCGGATCTCGATCTCCCCAGACTGCTCACGGATCAGCTGCTGCTTGAGAACAGCGCCCTGGTGTCGCGCCTGACCCCGTTGCTCGAACCCGGAGAGTTGCAGCGCCTCTCCCTTGCCAATCCCATGCAGCATCTGCGCGGAACCGCCGCGATGCTGGAGCGTCAGAAAAGTCTCAAACGCTGTCGCCACCTCCTGTCCGCCTGGGGGGGGCAACGTCTCCAGACCCTCGAGCGGTGCATTGCTTCACTGATCGCTCAGGAGCAGGACGAGCCCCAGTCGTTGGCCAACATCGACATGGAGCAGCGCATCCAGACGCTGTTTGAAGACCTCAACGCTGATGCCTTGCGATTCCAGCAGCTTTATTACAGCGAGCGGAAGCACATCGCTCACCTGGATGCGCAGCGTTGCGCCGGGTATGGCTCCGCCAATCCCTCGGCTGACAACCTGAATCCGGCCGCCTGAACCGCCTCACCTGTCGGTTGCATTGGATGATGTCATGGCGACCCAGGGTCGCCGCGGTTTGTTTCTTTCCTGGCCCCAGATGACAGCCTTTCTTGAAGCGTTCTGGCACGGACAAGGGATCGGTGATGGCGGAGACCTCGACGAGGCGTTGCAGTCGTATCAGTCTGTTGAACCTGATGACGGTGACTGGACCCGGGCCTGCACGGCCCCTGGGGCAGACCCTTGGATTGAACGCTTTGCGTCCTTTGAGGCCTATCTCGACAATGAGGACGCGCTGGAGAGAATTCCTGTGACTGCCCAGATGATCATCAATGCCTTGCCGGAGCCGGCAGCGTCTGAGCAGTCGTCATCGGAGCAGTCGTCATGACGGTCGACATGCCCTCTGACTTCTCCTCGTTTGAAGCTGTGAATCATCTCTGGCCCTCCTTTGTTGAGCGCCATGGCCTGGAGCGTTCGAAGCGGGCCGTGCGTCAGGCCCTGGATCTTCAGGGGATGCATGCCAAGGAGGGTGTGGTGCCGATGCTGTTCGTGGAAACCTGCGGTGTGGCTCTTGCCAGTGCTGTGCTGCTGCGCGAGCAGACGGGGGTTAACGCCCATGGGGATGGAATGGTCGTGATGGCGTCGCGGAGAGCCAAGCAGCTTCAGGTGATCTGGGGCGACCTCAAGTCGTCAGAGGCTTCGTCTGGGTTTGCCTGACGCACCAGGCTTGTTTGATCGAGTTGACCATGGGGATCGAAGGACGGTTCCGGTGATCTCCCTGAGAGCCGGGTTAGCTCCTCTTCTCGGGCTCTCATCGTCCTCTCAGTCAGCTCCTAAGGATTTTTCAGGCCTCCCCGAAGCGGCACTTTTATTCTCCAAGGAAATAAAAATCATTCTTCGTGGCACTTTCCTCTTCGACGTCTGATGCAAAGCTCAGCTTTCTGTCTGAGCGGACCGAAGCCTATGAGCAGGTGAAGAGTCTCAAGGTTCGTCATTTTTTTCTGAAGGATCGTGTTTCAGCATTTGATGAGCTGCGTGGATGCACCACCACGTCGCCTGCTTCATTGATTGCATCCTGAGCCCAGCTTCACATCCTCGGATTCCATCTCTCTGTTGCGGCGCCAAATTCCTCCGCATTCAAGAGGGGCCAACGTATTGGCAGCAATAACGTATTTGCAATAATATTGCCTGCTTTTTTCTGGTTTTGATGATATCATTTTAACTATTGATCTAGATTCAACTCTTCCTTTTGTTGTCGCGATTGATCAATAGTCTTGGGCTCAAGGGCGTTGACTGGGCTTTTCGCTAAAGACGTAAAATGCTGACTCGCCTTCAGTAAAAACAATTGATTGGCTGAGATCTCGCTGCACCATGATTTCACTTTCGATTTCATCGACAGTGAAGACCCGTTTTTCCCAGTTGTGGCCAAAGATTTCATAGCCCCTGGGTGTTTTGCCCAGAGTGCAGGGTCCCTCTTTATACGTTGTGCGGACTGTTTGTTTTGATCTGCTGGTCACCTTTTCAATGCAGTACGTCCTGACGAATGGCACGCCTGGCGATGCCTTGAACAATGGATCCGCCATGGCCAGCATGGGCACTGCGGGCGAAATGATCCCAATCAGGGATGTTGTCAGACGTGTGGTGGTGCGCAACAGCTGTTGTCTCCGTTTGGGCTAGGGCTGATTCATGAAGTCAAACAGCGCCAAGCTGCATCGCTTCAAGGGTGGCTGGATCAAGGATTGGATGGGCTTTGATCCGATGACCACGCCCAACGTCTTGGCCGGAATTGCCGGTGTGGTGTGCATGAGGGCTCCAAAAATCAGGAGATGCACCATCAGCAGGTTGCAACCCATCAGCAGGCCTCAATGGTTCGACGCCGTTGGGTGACTTATGAGCCAATCTCGAAGGATGCGCGTCCGTAACGATCGTTCTTCAGAACGTAAACGTTTTTTCCTTCTTCATTGGACTTCTCGAATGTTCGCCCTGCATCCCTGGTTAAGAACTTGAACATCCAATCGTTGTTCATGAAGATCACATGGTTCTCAGGGTGCCCACCAAGGATGTAGGTGTCGCAGAGGCCAACAGTGTCAGGTCTGTCGTCGTCCCACACGATTCGGCAGGGTGTATCCACAACAGGTCCTGCATGCACGGCTTGAGGTGCAAGCAGGCAGCCCGCAGACAGACCAACCAGTGCAGTCAGAACGACGTTTCTGTTCATCGGGTCGGTGAGGATGGCTTAGGTCGAGGTTATGCGCGACGTTGTTGGATGTCACCAGGTTGGGGTGAGAATGGAATCGGTGGCTGACTGTTTCATGGCCGGTCCAGAACCTTGAACTCTTTGAACAGCGCCTCGGCTTCTGCGTAGTCTTTTTGCTCGCGAAGTGAAAAGATCCTGGTTTTCCACCAATCCCATGCGTCCATCTGGATCAGTGCGAACAGCGCGTCCTCCTTCATGTCGCATGATTCGATTTCTCATACGCTAAAGACACTGCGACGGTTGTCATCATCCAGGGGCCATTCAAGTGATACCGCGTTGGGATGGATGGTCAGAAGATCTCGAACGCATTCATGCTTTGATCTCCCTCGCTTCGGTAACGCCGTGCGTTGGCTTGAAGCCGAGAACCAGGATGACCGCCTTGTCTGATCCCTTGGCCTGGTCTTGGTGCGCTGGCCAATCGGTCAGGTTCTTAGTGTCGCCAGTAGGAAGCAATCAACACCGCCGTTCGCGATGATGGCGTCATGATCAAGATCATCTGGTTTGCAGCAACGGTCTATTTCATGGGCCGCCTTGTGAAACGGCTTCTCTCCTCCATGAAAGACATCAATGACGACGTGGCCGCCGAGAACGCTGTCATCGATGTCGACACGCTCGATTAACCCTCTCACTCACTCTCTCTTTCTGGTCCTCACCTTCAGGCCTGCACGCTTGGCACGTCGCTGAGGCGTGTTGTGCACGCCCGGCTGAGGCGTTCCCGGCGCATCATCCAGCTTGGGTCAAGGCCGCAGGCGGCCCAGGTCACGCTGCCGTTGCCATAGCGGTGATTGAGACGGTCGATCATTCCCATGAGTGCCTCCCGCCGTTGCTGCTGGCGTGGGTCGCTGGGCACAAGCAGGTGATGTTGCAGGGCATCGATGCCTTGCAGGTGCTGCATCATCACGCCGGCTTTAGCCAGTTGGCGGTGCGGTTGAAAAATCCGCTCCACCAGAGGCAGCGCCGTGTTGAGCAGCACGCTGGTGTCATTGCTGGGGAGATCCAGGGTTGTGGTTGCGGATCTGCTGTAGAAGCCTGCTGAGAACGGGCTGGTCCGCGTGTAGACCGTGAGTGTGCCGGCCCGTTGCCGCTGTTGGCGCAACTTCTCCGCCGCTCGCACCACGTAAGTGGCGATCGCTTCTCGCAGCTCCTCGGACCGTGTGATCGGGCGGCTGAAGCTACGGCTTACGCAGGTTTCCTGTTTGGGTGACGGGGCCAGCTCGAGCGGCAGGCATGCGTCACCCCGCAGCTCCCGTTGGAGGCGGCAACCCACCACGCCCGCCTTGGCGCGCAGTGCGCCAGCGGGCATGTCGCGGAGTTCCCGTGCATTGGTGACGCCCCGGCTGCGGCACCAGGCGGACAGTCGCCGTCCGATGCCCCAGACGTCTTCGATCGCGATGGTGTCGAGCCACGGGTCGGGGTCTCCGCACTGCTCCAGATCAAAAACGCCTGCATGGGCCGCGATGCCCTTGGCGAGCCGATTGGCCAGCTTGGCCTGGCTCTTGCTCGCTCCCAGTCCGATGGCGATCGGCAGCCCCAGGTTGCGTTTGATGCGAGCCCGCAGATCCCTGGCCCAGCCATTCAGGTTGCCGTCGCGTGGCCGTGACAGGCGTGCGAAGGCTTCGTCGATTGAATAGATCTCGAGCTCCTCGGCCTGCTGCTCGAGCAGGCTCATCAGCCGCTGGCTCATGTCGGCGTAGAGGGCGTAATTCGAGCTGCGCACCACCACGTTGAGCCGTTCCAGGGTTCGACGGGCCTGAAAAAACGGGGTGCCCATGGCAATGCCAAGGGATCGTGCTTCCGCGCTGCGCGCCACGATGCAGCCGTCGTTGTTGGAGAGCACCACCACAGGTCTGCCCTGCAGTGCCGGGTCGAGGCTCTGCTCGCAGGAGGCATAGAAATTGTTGGCGTCGATCAGGGCTGTGGCCTGGGGCATCAGAGGGGGTGAATCACATGAATGGCCACGCCCCAGATCTGCACGTCCGTGCACTGCTGCAGTTCCAGGGTTGGATAGGCGGGATTGGCCGCCTCGAGCTGCAGGCCCCTCTGACCCCGCATCAGGCGTTTGAGCGTGAACGCTCCATCGAGAACGGCCACCACGATGCGCCCTGGCCTGGGGTCGAGGCTTCGATCCACGACCAGTAAATCTCCGTCGTGGATCCCAGCGCCGGTCATCGAGTCGCCACTGACCCGGAGAAAGAAGGTGCTGCTCGGATGGCGGATCAGTTGTTCGTTGAGATCGATGCCGACATCCACATAGTCGTCAGCTGGTGAAGGGAAGCCGGCGGCAACCCTCTCGCCGGCAAGGGGCAGGGCCAGCCGCAGGCGTCGGTTGCGCAAGCGCATCGGTGGACTGCTTGGAGTGTCCAGATCGCGAACAAGAAAACTTGTCTGAATAGTACAGATGTTCTTGTTATTGGTGGGGGCTTTCGTCGTTGAAAATGGGCGGCTCCTGTCTGGCTTGTCGCGCATGGCCGATGCCCCTTACCTGATCGCGCTGGCTCTCCTGGAGCAGAACGGCGCGCGAGCCCTGCCGTTGGGCGGTCGCTCGTTGCCGTCGGATGCGGATCCCGCCTCAGGGGGGCAGCCCCATCCTCTGGCCAATGAGCTGGCTCTTGAGCTGCTTGTGCGGGTGTGGCAGCGCAGCGATGAGGGACCGCTCCAGTGTTCGGCCCCTCGAGGTTCCCTGCTGCTGGCTGAGCTGCCGATGGCCTGCCTGCCGGAGGCGCTTCCGGCTCTGAAGGCTGCCTGGTTGAACACGGGCGATCTCGCCACGTTTCATCAGGGCCTGCTGGCGATGGCGGACAGGGTCTGGACGCTGTCGGTGGCGAAGTTCAAGCCTCTCGCCTTCACACGTCTGGAGTCTGCAGACGGCTGACGCGTGCTGACCCTGTTCTGAGTTCAGCCAGGGCGGCTGCCAGCGACAGGCCCCGTGCCTCCGCTTCCGTGACCACGCGATACGCCGTCTGACGCGTGTCGACCACGTGGCATTGCTGCGCGGCATCGCAGATTCGAAAGCGGCCTCCCGGCACGAAGTCGGCGGTGAAGCCTGAGGACGTTCTGAGCATGCGCATGCGGGCCCTCGCCTGTTGGCAACATCCTCGGGCGATCGGTTTCAGAGCGCCTGAGGAGGATTACTTATCTCAAGGGCTGGCGATCTCAAGCGCTGGCGGGTCTCAGTCGTTCTGGCGATTGGGCGATTGAGCGATTCCGCTCATGGATGGATCGGAATGGCTGTTTAGACCAGACGTATCCCTGCGATGGACGGGATGACGCACGCTTCCATGACGCCAGGTTCCGATCGCGGCGCTCAATCGCCCGCCTGTCGGATTCCGCCGCGGCCTCAGGTGATCCAGGCCTTGCTGACTCTGGCCTGGCGCCATCCCCGGTCCGAGCGTCCTGCCTGGCTTCGCGCTGAGGTGGGCGAATCTCCAAAACCATGACGTGAGCGCCAAGAACCCGGTCAGCAGGGGCGAAATCTTCCACTACCTGCCGCCTCGATGGGTGGGGTTGGAGCCTCGCTCCTATGCGTCGACGATCAATCGCATGGCGGTTGCGATCACCCGCAGGGACAGCAGGCGTGGGGGCACCTATCGCGTGAAGGAGGCGATGGATGCGATTCATGCCACGTTTCAGGCCTCAAGCGGTTGCGATCCTTATGACGGATTGCCCTTGGAGGGATCCCTGCTCACCACATCCTGTCTCCCCTGCGGACGGCGTGATGATGCACCACGTCTGCGTCGGCAGCCGGCGATCGTGGCCTGTGTGGAACAGCCGGTCTGCCGCTTTGAATTGGTGAGTCGTCAGACAGCTCAGGCCAAGGGAGGCCTGACGGCCAGTGATTACATCGCCCATTGCCGAGCGGTTGTCTCAACAACAGGTGAGGCGCCCCGATGAAGCCTCAGGGCTGAGATCCATCCAGGCCGAGCGCCTGGTGGGCGCGTCGAAGGTTCGCCTGCTCCAGTTGGCGCCGCTTGCTGCTCACAAGGTGATGGCTCGAGACGATGCAGCAGGACTCGAACCCGTCCTGCTCGAGGCAGACCCTGAGACAGCCATCAGCAAGCGTCGTGACCTCCATGGGGGTGTCGCGTCAGGGATGTCTCCATCGTGGTGGGGACGGCCCGCAGAAGCCAGAGGGCATTTGTGCTCAAGCGCGGTGATAAGGACTGCCGGAATGGATCGCCTGGGCCCTGAACAGCTGTTCCAGCAGTAGCAGCCGGGCCAGTTCGTGGGGAAATGTCATCGGAGAGAGCGACAGTTGCCAGGTGGCGCTGGCTTTCAGGTCCGCTGTGATGCCGTCGGCGCCGCCGATCACGAAGGCCAGTCTCTGGGACCCATAACTGGCGAGTTTCCGCGAGAAGGCCACGGAGTCGAGGGTGCGACCCTGTTCCATCAGGATCACCGGCAGCTCGTCGGAGCGCAGGGATTGCCGGATGACGTCGGCTTCCTTCTCGGGGGTGCTGTCACGCACTTCGGTGATGGTCAGCCCAGGCAGACGCTTGAGATAGGTCGCAATGCCGTCCTGCACCCAGCGTTTGCGAACCTTCCCCACAGCAAGAATCCGGCAGCGCGAGGGCGTCAAGTCGCATCCTCGTCGTCTTCGAGAAACAGCTGCCCGAAGGCCACATACATGCTCTCCTCTTCGCTGCCGGGGGTGACGTCGGGTCGTCGGGGTTGGGTGTTTTTGCCCTTACCCACCTGGCGACCAGGAGGAGCCGGAAGGCGGCCTCCATTGCGGTCGCCGGCTGAGGGAGACGATCGATCGGAGTTGGCGTTGGCATTGGCACGGGGGCCGAGGCGCCGCCGTTCCTCGTCGGCCTTCTCCTCAGCCTGCTTCAGGCGTGCCATCAGATGGTCTGGCACTGTGCCATCGGCGCTTGCCTTCATCAGCTCATGGAACAGAGCCTGGGGGTTCTCTTCGGTTTCCACCTTGTGACGCTTGCGTCCGGTTCGACCGGAGCCTTCGGGGCGGGAGTCCTGTTTGGGAAGGGGCTGCGGCAACTGACGGCCGAGTTGCCGCAAGCGTTCCAGGCTGCGCGGATCGAAGCTCATCAGCAGCCGAGTGTGTCGCGGGTGTCACGTCCGGTGACGGGGTTGGTCCCTTCCGCCGCCGCACAGAGGGTTTTGAGAGCATCACCACGGAAGGGCACATTGGTGAAATCGGCCCCGGTGATGGTCACATTGATGAATCGGGTGTTGAACGCGAACGCGTCCTCGAGAATGGCGTTCGTGAGATTGGTCCCATCCAGAACGGCCGAATCGAGGGTCGCATCACGCAGGTTGGTGTCGCTCAGGTTCGCGTCCTGCAATTTGGCGCCGTAAAGGCTGGCGCCCTGCAGATCACTGCCGGACAGATCCGCCTCGCGCAGGTTGGTGAGGTTGAAGGTCACTCCCTGCATCTCACGGTTGGCGAAATCGGCGCCGATCAGGACCTGCTTGGCGTAGTCCATGGCGGCCTGAACGGGTTGAGGCGGCAGGGTGAAGGCCAGAACCAGGGCGAACAGCGTGGCCAGAAGGTGTTGACGCATCCGGTGCGGAAGAACACTGCCAAAGCCTAGGGGCGCAGGCCCGAAGCCCCGTTCTCCGGCCCCTTCTCCGGCCCCTTCTCAGGAGGTCAGAAGGGGAATGCTCTGGGCGGTGTCCGGAGGGTGGTGATGCGCAGCCGGAGACCACGGCCGACTCCGGGACTCTGGGCGGAAGTCCGGGTCAGGACGGTGCTGGAGCAGCAGGGCTGGATCTGCGTGTCCCATCGCTGGTGTTGCCGCTACGGAGAGCTGGATCTCGTCATGGTCAAGAGAGGAGGCCCGGGCCGCCCTACCGGACGCCTTCTGGTTGTCGAAGTCAAATCCAGGCGTCGTCGTGGCTTGGATGGCTGGGGGATCGCGGCCTTCGATGCCCGAAAGCGAAGCCGTCTGGCCCGCGCCATCGCCTGTTGGCGAATGGCGCATGCCTGGTGCGGCGACTGCTCAGTGGAGCTGGCGCTTGCCCTTGTGTCCCTGCCCCCGGCCCATCGGCCTGTCACCTGGATTCCCGTTGCTGATCTGGGCGCGTGGTCAGCCGATCCAGCAGGCTGGGAACCATGAGCTTTTCCGGACACACCGCACGCAAGCGCTTCGGACAGCACTGGCTGCGTGATGAGCGCGTGCTCGATCAGATTCTCGCCGCTTCGGACCTCAAGGCCAGCGACCGCGTCCTGGAAGTGGGTCCTGGTCGGGGCGCCCTGACCGAAAGGTTGCTGCGATCTCCTGCTGCAGCGGTCCATGCCGTGGAGCTGGACCGCGATCTGGTGACGGGACTGAAGCAGCGCTTCGGTGCTGATGAGCGGTTCTCCCTCTGCGAGGGGGATGTTCTGGCTGTGCCGCTCACCTTCCCTGACCAGGGGCTGGCGACCAAGGTGGTGGCCAATATTCCCTACAACATCACCGGACCTCTGCTGGAGCGTCTGGTCGGACGGCTGGATCGCCCCGTTGATCCTCCTTACCGCAGTCTCGTGCTGCTGGTCCAGAAGGAAGTGGCGGAAAGGATCCGGTCACGACCGGGCCACCGAAGTTTCAGTGCCCTGAGTGTGCGCATGCAGCTCCTGGCGCGCTGCAGCAGTGTCTGCCCCGTTCCACCGCGCTGCTTTCAGCCCCCACCGAAGGTCCAGTCCGAGGTCATCCGGTTGGATCCCCTGCCGGCGGATCTGCGTCCGGCACCGGAGTTGGCGCGTCGGGTCGAAGGCCTTCTGAGGCAGGCCTTCCTGGCGCGCCGCAAGATGCTGCGCAACACCCTGGCGGGTGTCTGTGCTCCTGACCGTCTCGAAGCTGTTGCGGCGTCAGCGGGAATCCAGCTCCATCAGCGGCCCCAGGAAGTGGCGCCTGAGGCATGGGTGGAACTGGCCAGGGGTTTGAATCAGGCCGACTCCGCAGCTTGAACGGATGACGTCCACGGTTCGCGTTCTTGCCCCAGCAAAGATCAACCTTCACCTTGAGGTGCTCGGGCTCCGCGCTGACGGATTCCACGAGCTCGCGATGGTGATGCAGAGCATTGACCTGGCCGATGAGCTCATCTGCAGCAACACCGCTGATGGCCAGATTCATCTCAGTTGTGATGTGGATGGATTGAGCACAGGCTCAGACAATCTCATCACTCGCGCGGCGCATCGTCTGCGCAGCTGTTCAGGGTTCAATGAGCTGGGAGCGTCCATTCATCTAAAGAAGCGCATCCCCATCGGAGCCGGTCTGGCTGGTGGGTCGAGCGACGGAGCTGCGGCCCTCGTCGCTCTCAACACCCTCTGGGGACTGGGGCACACGCCTCAGGCTCTTGAAGCGATGGCCGCCGAGCTGGGCTCGGATATGCCGTTCTGCATCGGTGGTGGCACGCAGCTCTGCTTCGGCCGAGGCGAGCGCCTGGAATCCTGCCTGCCTTCGCCCCAGCCCCTCGGGGTGCTGCTGGTCAAGGCTCCGGATGTGAGTGTGTCCACGCCATGGGCCTATGGCGAGTGCCGTCGTCTGCGCAGTGACACCTACCTCTGCGATGAAGGGGCTTTTGAAGCGCGGCGGCAGGCGCTGAGGGGAGCGGAGTGGCTGTCACCGCTCAGCGTCGAGACGCCACCTCCCCTGCGCAATGACCTGCAGGCCGTGGTCGCCCCCCAGACTCCGACGGTGCAGACCGCACTCAGCCTGCTCAGCGCCCTCCCAGGCCGGTTGCGCGTCGCCATGAGCGGCTCCGGACCCAGCTGCTTCGCGTTGTTTCCGGATCGACGTGCTGCGCAGGAGGCCCTTGACGCGCACCGTTCGGACTTTGAACAGGCCGGCCTTGCATGCTGGTGTTGTTCCCTGCAGTCCCAGGGCGTCAGGCTGATGGCATGAGCAGTTCAGATCACGACACGCAGAGCTCCGCGGCGGACACCGCGGAGTCCCCAGCGGCAGAACCGCGCAAGGGACCGCTGAGTTTTCTCTCGGGTTCGATCACGAGTCTGGTGCTGGCCTGGCTGAGCTGGGGGGTCAGCAAAGGGATGGTCACCTACTTCGCGGCCCATCCCCCCTACTTCAGTTCGCCGATCGCCCAGAACATTGCCACGGCCTTGAAGACCCTGCTGACGGGTCTTTCCTTCCTGGCCACCTTCAGCTTCGCCTTTATCGGTCTTGGGCTGTTTCTGGTGTTTCTTCGCAGTCTTTTCACAGGCGACCAGTCTGATCCCACCTAGGGTTTCAGGATTCCTGATAGGGCGCGGCGGAAGGCGCGGAATCCATGACCCCCCACGACCTCGGTCTGCTGGTGCTGTTGCTGTCCCCGGGCCTGTTGCTGTCGGTTCTCCTGCTCACAACATTCGCTGCCGGGGGGTGAAATCGCACCGGCTGAGATAGCTTGGCCGCTGACTCCGGCATGGCCGGGATATCTGTAGCAACGCCGTGGCAGGGACGCTTCTCTTCAACGCACTTCGTGAAGCCATCGACG
>WTHL01000275.1 GCA_011523155.1 Synechococcus sp. PL34863bin_39
CTGCAGATCCTGCCTCCTGAGCCAGTCATTCCAATCAAGACCTCCCTGCACATTGCTGGGCAGGGATCCAGCCAGAACGAATTCCGGAAGGATGGACCAGAGATCGTCAGCGACAACAGCCGGGACAGCGGCTTTCACACTGCCGGCGCCACTGGCCTGCGCGCCCAGTAATGCCAGCAGGCCTGCACCGGGATAGCGCGCACTCCCGGCCAGCACCAGAAGTCGTCCGCGCTGATATTTCGTCGCTGCCCGAGGGAAAGTCGGTCGGGGAAGGGTCTGGAGGTCGGAGCCCAGCACGCGAAGCGTTGGGCGGTCGCCCAACGCCTGAAGCAGTTGTTTCGGAATGCCAGGGTCGATGCGCTGCAGCGCCCCGACATGATCCAGAGCCTGATCCTGCACCAGACCCTGTTTGATCAGGCCAACCGTCAAGGTGGCGACGGCGACTGCAGCACCACCGGCGAGCGGCTTGCCGCTGTCACCGTCGAGCCCCGCCGGTAGATCCAGGCTGACCAGACGTCCTGGCTGATCTCGCTGACGGGCCTGCAGCAGATCGGCCAGAGCAGGTGGCAGCGGTCGTGACTGTCCCAGTCCGAACAGGGCCTCAACCCACAGTGCTGGCGATGACGGATCCGGCGATTCCAGACGCTCAGGAACACCAAGCCAGCGAATGTGTCGATGGTGATCTCTGGTGAGAGGTTGCCGCAAGGGCAGAGGGCACCAGATCTGCACCAGGATCCCAGCCTGCATCAATTCACGGGCCACCACGAGCCCGTCACCACCGTTGTGACCTGGTCCGACAAGCACGAGGACGCCGTCGGCCAGCAAGTCAGGTCGGTCAAG
This sequence comes from Synechococcus sp. PL34863bin_39, assembly GCA_011523155.1. Next base: position 841 of record WTHL01000275.1, read on the forward strand.
CAACCAGCTCGCCATGGCCACTCCCACCTTGTCCATCAGGGCGGCCACAGGCAGGCCGCTGGCAAGCCACGTCTCTTCCAGCGCCACCATCTCGGCCGTACTCACAAGGCAGTGATCGGGATCAAACGGAGGCCAGGACACGGAGAGTCAGCCGGAACCTCACTATGGAGAGAACCCGCGGCGATGCCCATGCCGCCAGATTCCGCCATGACAGCCCCTTCGCAACCCGATGCCCCGGCAACAACCGCAGGTGCACAGGCCCTGGAACGGCTGCGCCTCTGGCCCGGTGAGCATCGGGTTGCCGTTGGGTTGTCAGGAGGCGTCGACAGTTCGCTCACCGCAGCCCTTCTTGTGGAGGCTGGATGGGAGGTGGAAGGTCTCACCCTCTGGCTGATGAGCGGCAAAGGTGCCTGTTGTGCCGAAGGTCTGGTGGATGCTGCCGGCATCTGCGACCAGTTGGAGGTGCCCCATCACGTCGTTGACTTTCGCGACCACTTCAAACATCAGATCGTTGACTTCCTGGTGGAGGGATACGCGGCCGGAGTCACACCACTGCCCTGCTCCCGATGCAACCGTGAGGTGAAGTTCGGGCCAATGCTCAACTGGGCTGAGAACGAACGTTCGATCCACCGCATCGCGACTGGCCATTACGCCCGAGTGCGCCACGGAGACCAGAGCGACAACGGTCGCCATCAGCTGCTTCGAGGCCTGGATACACGCAAGGATCAGAGCTATTTCCTGTATGACCTTCCTCAGGACGTGCTGGGACGGCTGGTGTTCCCCCTTGGCGAACTGACCAAACCGGACACCAGGCTGGAGGCAGAGCGCTTCGGCCTTCGCACCGCGCAGAAGCCGGAGAGCCAGGATCTCTGCCTGGCCGATCATCACGGCTCGATGAGGGCCTTCCTCGACACCTACCTGGCACCGCGGGAAGGACAGATTGTGCTCGTCGACGGCACCGTGCTGGGCACCCACGACGGCATCGAACACTTCACGATCGGTCAGCGAAAAGGACTTGGCATCGCCTGGCGCGAACCGCTGCATGTTGTGCGACTGGATGCAGCCATGAACAGGGTGGTGGTGGCCACGCGTGCTGAAGCGGGCACCGAGAGTTGTGTTGTCGGTCGGGTGAACTGGGTCTCGATCGCTCCGCTTCAACCCACCGAACGCATGCGCGTTGAGGTGCAGGTTCGTTATCGCAGTCAGCCCGTACCGGCGTGGCTGGAAGCGATTGAGGCAACAGCCGCCGATACCGCGGACGACCGTCCCCATCGCTGCCGACTTGTCTTTGACGAGGCGCAGTTCTCAATCACCCCCGGTCAGGGGGCGGTGTTCTACGACGGAGATCAGGTCCTAGGCGGCGGCCTGATCCAGGCACCTGAGACCTGAACCACCACAGTGACGACAGCAACAGCAGCAGCCACAGGGGTCTCTCGCCCCACCGCACGTAGGGGGTCAGGGTCTGGCGAGGACTGAGGTCCGTCAGCAAAACACCTGACGATCCGGAAGGCAGCCGATCCAACACCTTGCCATCCGATGACAGGGCCAACGTGGGGCCTGTATTGGCGGCACTGAGCAGCGGCCGTGATGTTTCGATACTTCGCAGCTGGGCAAGGGCAAGGAACTGCTGCTGCAGGAGCAGGGGGTAGGGATCAAGGTTGGCAATGGTGAGCAACCATTCGGCACCATCGCCAACCGCATGGGCCAGGGCAGAGCCGTCACTGAGCTCGTAGCAGATGGCGACGCCGGCAGGAGCGATCGGCCCAGGCCAAAAACGGCTCGGTTCGCCTGGCATCACCCCTCCGACAGCCGACAGTCCACCTGCCCCTGCAAGCCATGGGGGGATCCATTCACCGAGCGGGACCAACCTGTGCTTGTCCACAGCGGCTGAAGGACGCTGCGCACCCTGCTCAACCAGGAGCAGAGAGCTGCGCTGCTCACCCCTCTGCCAGCGGAAACCGCCGGTGAGAAGCGACACGGGAGCGGGGGCTTCCAACGCATGCCGGAGAGGAAACGTCCCCTCCGGAGCCACGACAATCGCCGCCCCAAGCTGGTCCGCATCGCGAAGAACGGTCTCCAGCTGCTGACGCAAGCGGATCTGTTGCGAACGGTTGAACTTCTCTCGCGTCGGGATTGCTGGCTGCCAAAGGGCGACGCGGACTGCAGGCGAGGAGACATTCGCTCCTGTGAACCCCATCCCACCGTTGAGGGCCAACCAACCACCGCCGTGGACAAGGA
>WTHL01000151.1 GCA_011523155.1 Synechococcus sp. PL34863bin_39
GCTGCAGCTTCTTGGTGCGGATATGGGAGTGGCTCACGGCCATGCCGTTGTTAGCGCGCGTTCCGGTGAGCTGACACACCCGAGACATGATGACGTTCCTGAAGAGCTATGGCACTTGGCCAACCTTCATCTTACCAAAGAGGGATCGTCAGATCCCTCTCTCCATCAGCTCGGACATCAGTTTGGTCGTGCGTGTCTGAAAGCCGGCAAGTTCTCCTGGCTCCAATCCACCCACTGACAGACGCGCCATGTCGTACAAGTGGCTGGCGAGAGAACCGGCCAGTTGCTGACTGGGCGAACTGCCCTCACCACCAGCTCCGACGAGCACACTGCCGGCACTGAGTTTCAGAAGGCCCTCGACCAGGGGATGGCGGCGATTGACCAGAAGCACATGGTGCTCTGGCAGACCTGGGAGCCGTTGTTCCATCAGAGCCCCGATGTCGTTCATTCGACGCATCTGTTCCGGCAGAAGGATCATGGATGCGGGGGCCTCAGCGCCTCCCTTGAGGGCCTGAACCTGAACCGTCACCTTGTCGTTGCCCAGCGCTGCTTTGATCAGGCTGCGCAGACTCTCACTCTGGGTTTCACCATCCTGATCGGACAGTTCGGGCTGCTCGTCACTGAGACTTGAATCGAGTTCTGAATCAACACGCTGGAACTTGAGTTCCTCGTTCCTGGATTCCAACCAGGGGATGAACTGACTGTCGATGACGGTGTCAGCCAGCAACACCTCAGCGCCCTGGCCTTTCCAGAGACTCAAAGCACCCGCCTGGGCGATCTCATCGGTGCAATACAGAACACGGTTGGCATGGTCTCCGGACTGACGGCTGCGGTAACTCGCAAGCGTGGTGTAGGCCCGATCGTCCGTTCCAATCGGTTCGTCTTCAGTGCTGGTGGCAGCCTCAGCTGTCGTGCCGAAGAGAACGAGTTCGCTGATCTGCTCCGCAAATTTGTCGTCTTCCATGGCCCCGATCTTCACGAAGGGAGCCAAGGCATCCCAGGCCTCGGCATAGGCTTTCGGGTCGTCTGACTTCAGCGAACGCAGACGATCGGCAACTTTCTTGGCAACGAAATTTCCAATCGACCGAACCCTGCGATCGGTCTGGAGAGCGCTGCGGCTCACATTCAGGGGGATATCCGGTGAATCGATCACACCGCGCAACGGAAGCAGATAGCGGGGGACGATCTCCTTGATCGAGTCGCTCACAAACACCTGGTTGCAATACAGGCGGATTTCACCCTTCTCCCAGTCGGCACGACCGCTCACTTTCGGGAAGAAGAGGATGCCCTGCAGTGCGTAGGGATAATCGGTGTTGAGATGGACCCAGAGAAGGGGATCGCCCTGGAACGGATAGAGGTAGCGATAGAGATCGATGTAGTCCTGATCACTGAGCTCGCGGGGTGACTGCCGCCAGGGCGCCACTTTCCTGTTGACCGACTCGCCCTCAAGCTCGACGGTCACCGGCATGAAGTCGCAATACTGCGTGATCAGATTGCGTAAACGAGCCGGTTCGAGATATTCCAGTTCGTCCTCCATCAGATGGAGCACCACATCCGTGCCGGGTTCGGAACGGGTCCCTGCCTCCAGGGTGAAGTTGGGTGATCCGTCACAGCACCAGCGGACGGCCTCGGCATCCGGTCTGGCGGAACGGGTGACCAGTTCGACCTCCCGCGCCACCATGAAGCTCGAATAGAACCCAAGGCCGAAATGGCCGATGATGGCGTCGTCTTCCTGCTTGTACTTCTCGAGGAAATCCTCCGCGCTTGAGAAGGCGACCTGATTGATGTATCGCTTCACCTCCTCGGCGGTCATGCCGATGCCGTTGTCGCTGATGGTGACTGTTTTCTGCTCGCGATCGATCCGGATCGAGACCGCCCCTTCCGGGCCCTCCGTGCAATCGCCGGCCATCGACGCCATGCGCCGCTTGCTGATGGCATCGGCGGCATTGCTGACCAACTCCCTGAGAAACACCTCATGGCCGGAATAGACGGCCTTTTTGATGATCGGGAAGATATTTTCAGTGTGGATCTGGATCTGGCCCTGTTCCAGCACGGTCATGGCGTCACGACGAACAGGGCGACACTAGGGAGTGCCTGAAATTGCCTCAAGGGATCTGAAGTCGGGGTCTCCGTACCCCCCTGATACAGCAACGTTCAGGGAGTTCGCTGAAGATCCGACCGCTCTTCAGCGAGAATCGCTCCCTCGACAGGGCACACCTGCAAACAGATCCCACAATCGATACAGGTGTCGAAATCGATCCAGTAGAACTCGGTTCCTTTCTTGTTGCGACCCTTGCCGGGTTGGATGCAGGCGACGGGACAGGCATCGAGGCAATCGGCGATGCCTTCGCAGACATCGGTCACGATCGTATGGGCCATGAAAGGATCGAATCAGGCCGTGATCTTAGTCAGTGAGCCAGGCCAGACTGCTGCATCGCCGCTCACTGAGATGGTCGATCGCCGCCTGTCTGTCGGGCTGAGGTTCAAGCTCAATCAGAGCGGTGAGTCCCTGTTGATGCAGAGCCCGCTGATGCTTCAACGCAGCCTCCAGGGATGAGGCCTTGTCGTAGGCGACGAGGACCCGATCCGATGTGGTCACGGAAGGCTCCTTGGCGGCCGGCAGATCGCGGATGTCGTCAAGACAGAAGCTGAAACCAAGACCCGCCGCCGCTGGTCCCTGCGCTCCGAACCGTCGCAGAACACCGTCGTATCGACCGCCCCTTGCGATCACGACAGGGGCAGAGGATCCCTGGCAGACCAGCTGGAAGACGAGTCCGTCGTAAAGCTCGAAATGGGGTTGGAATGTGGGATCCAGCTGCAGACGTACATCGAGGTCGTCAACCAGAGGCTGAAGATGGCCGAACAGGCGTTCCAGCTGGGACAACACAGGCTGAGGACCGAACAGACGGCGCAGCGACTCCAGAACTGCGTCGGGTCCACCGCGCAGATCCATCAGGCGTTCAAGCCGTTCGCGCAGCTCGTCGGACAGGCAGAGCTCGCGGAGCCGCAGCCGATCGAAACTGACCAAAGCGTCCTTCACGCTCGAACGGATGGCCGCATCGACAGGCGC
>WTHL01000027.1 GCA_011523155.1 Synechococcus sp. PL34863bin_39
GCCCCTCATCGATCAGCTTCTCGACGGGCTGAGCGCATGACCATGGCACTGGACCGTAACGATCTCGTTTCGCTGGCGGAACGTACACGTGCCGACTTCCCGATTCTTGCCCAGGTGAGCGCAGCGGGCCAGCCCCTGATCTACCTCGATCACGCCGCCACCAGCCAGAAGCCCGTCGCGGTGCTTGATGCTCTCCGCCTCTACTACGCCAGCGACAACGCCAACGTGCACCGAGGCGCCCATCAGCTCAGCGCCAGGGCCACCGAGGCGTTCGAGGGGGCCCGATTGACCACGGCGCAGTTCGTCAACGCGGCCAGCCCCCGGGAAATCGTGTTCACCCGCAATGCCAGCGAGGCCATCAATCTGGTGGCCCGCACCTGGGGAGATGCGGAGCTGAGGTCCGGTGATGAGGTGCTGCTGACCGTGATGGAGCACCACAGCAATCTCGTGCCCTGGCAGCAGCTGGCGCAGCGCACCGGCTGCGTGCTCCGGCATGTGACTGTCACCCCTCAGGGAACGCTGGATCTCGATGATCTGCGCAGCAAGCTCAACCAGCGCACCCGTCTGGTGGGCATGGTTCACATCAGCAACGCCCTGGGCTGTTGCAATCCTGTGGAGGAGGTCGTGGCGCTCGCCGCCCAGCACGGAGCAAAGGTGTTGCTTGACGCCTGTCAGAGCCTGGCTCACAAGCGTGTGGACGTGCAGCAGCTGGGCGTGGACTTTCTGGTGGGCTCATCCCACAAGCTCTGCGGGCCCACGGGAATGGGATTTCTCTGGGCGCGAGAGGCCCTGCTCCAGGCCATGCCCCCGTTTCTCGGCGGCGGCGAGATGATTCAGGACGTCTATCTCGACCACAGCACCTGGGCCGACCTGCCCCACAAATTCGAGGCGGGAACGCCCGCCATCGGTGAAGCCATCGGCATGGCGGCGGCGATCCGTTATCTCCAGGCCCTTGGCCTTGAGGCAATTCAGGCGTGGGAAGCGCAGCTCACCCACCACCTCTTTGACCGTCTTCAGCAGATCAACGGCCTCACCATCCTGGGACCGACACCCGAGCAGCAGCCCGATCGGGGGGCGTTGGCCACCTTCCTGGTGGAGGGTCTGCATGCCAACGACATCGCATCGATGCTTGACCTGAGCGGCATCTGCATCCGCAGTGGTCACCATTGCTGTCAGCCTCTCCATCGGCACTACGGCGTCAATGCCACCGCGCGGGCCAGCCTCAGCTTCACCTCCACCTTGGAGGAGATCGATCATTTCGTCGACGAACTGGGCGCCACCATCCGTTTCCTGCGCGAGCACAGCTGAGGTTCTCAGCCAGCGGGGCTGTTGATGGCCCGCTGGCTCCGATTGCGAGACACGGTTCCCCGATGCCCCTGCAGCTGCAACGGCAGACGAGCCCAGGACATCGCCCTGCCACTGGTGGCGGCATACCCGGTTTCCCGCAGGCTGCGGCGGGCCCAATCCACCTCAAGGGTGGCGAAACTCGGGCTGGCTTCCAAGGTTCCGGCGATCAACCGCCTGGGACCGCTGCCCAGAGCCCCGAGCTGGAGCAGATCGAGCCGGCCACTTCGCCCCGGGTACCAGGCGTGCTGATGACCGCTGATGTAGGCCTGAACATCAGCCTCCTCAAGCAGTCTCTGAATGGATGCTGCGTCATGCAGCACTTCCCCGGGACGGTCGCGTCCCCGACTGATCCCGAACAGAGGCAGATGGCCGACCACCAGCCGCAGCCCGGCAGCCCGGGCCTGAGCTGAAGCAAGTGCGCTCCGGGCCCAGGCCAGCTGCCGCTCGGGAATGCGGCTGGAGCTGGCATCCCAGACCAGCACGAACACATTGTTCTGAAGAACGCTGTAGTGGAAAGGGAAGTCTCCGGTGTCAGCGAAGTGAAGCCCGAGGCTCCGGCGCCTGGGTGTCCAGAATCGCCTGGCCGCCTGTCGGTCTTCGCTGAACCCCGGAGCGCCGTCATGGTTCCCGATGGCGGGCAGAAAGGGCAGCCCTCGCTGGCGCACGGGCAGCAGGACATGGCGCGCGAAACTGTCCCACATCCGATCGAGCTGGGGCGCGCTCAGGCCGCGTTTCTGGCCGGCGACCATGTCGCCGGCACAGAGCAGGAACGCCGGATCAAGGGCCATCAGATGCCCCATCCCCTGAGCGACGCTGTCGGCATAACGGGTGGAGCCGTAGCTGCTGTTCAGATCGCTGATCAGGCCGATCCGCAAGGGTTCCGCGGCAGCGGAGGCCTGGTGGCCCAGCACGGACGCGGCCCCTGCCAGGCCCAGGCTCGCCGCGGCGAGGCTCAGCAGCTCTCGGCGATCACAACGCATCCGCACCGAACCCATCGGGGAGCAGCATGGGGCATTCCCTGCTGATCCGCAGCCGATGAACATCGACGGCAAGGCCTGGCGCACCATCTGGCTGGAGCCTGACGGTTGCTCGGTCGGGGTGATTGACCAGACGCTGCTGCCCCATCGCTTCACCACCCGACAACTCCGCAGCTGTGCTGAAGCGGCCGAGTCCATCCGCAGCATGGTGGTGCGCGGCGCACCTCTGATCGGGGTCACCGGTGCCTACGGCCTGATGCTTGCGCTGCAGGCTGACGCATCCGATGCCGCGCTGCAGGCGTCGTTCGATCAGCTCAATGCCACCCGCCCCACGGCGGTCAACCTGCGCTGGGCGCTGGAGCGGGTGCGCGACCTGGTGCTCCCCCTGGCCCCTGAGGAGCGGGCCCGCGCCGCCCGGGAGGAGGCCGGTCGCATCGCCGATGAGGATGTGGCGATGTGCTCAGCCATCGGTGATCACGGCCTTGCACTCTTCAGGCAGCTGGCCGAGGCCCGGTCGCCCGATCGCCAGCGGGATCCCTTCAACGTGCTCACCCACTGCAATGCCGGCTGGTTGGCCACGGTGGACTGGGGCACGGCCCTGGCGCCGATCTACAAGGCCCATCGCGCCGGGATCAACATCCACGTCTGGGTGGATGAAACCCGACCCCGTAACCAGGGTGCCTCGCTCACGGCCTACGAACTGGGCCGGGAGGGGATTCCCCACACCGTGATCGTGGACAACGCC
>WTHL01000282.1 GCA_011523155.1 Synechococcus sp. PL34863bin_39
ATCTGAGAGACATCCAGAGCCTGCTCCAGCACCCCCCTGCCGGAGGCGACCAGGAGCAGGTCATCATCAATCAGTGCCGTGGCCAGAGGTTGTGGGTCCTGGCCCAGCAGGGCTCCACGTCCACTGATCACCCCCATCCCGCGATAGCGACTGATCTGGAGATCGGTGCCAGCCAGGCTCCGGGTTTGCCAGAAGCGCTGCAGGAAACGCCTGGCCCCGTCCTGATCACGGCTCGAGAGGGCCAGGACCCAGCCCATGCGGGCGGATTCAGGTGTCGCCTCCAGGAGCGCCAGGCTCACCTGTGGACCGATCCAGTCGGCCAGTTCGTCCTCAAACGCGAGTCCAGCCAGTGCAAACGCACCATCACGCAGCTGCTGCACGGAATCGCGGGCATCCCGGCGGTGACGCACCGGAGCCACAGCCTGGGCGTAGGCAGGAAGCCGTGCAGGATCGACGAGCCAATGGAGACTCAGCGCCGACTCCCTGGGCACGAAGCGTGCCGCCCTCGGCAAGGCCAGGTGCTGCTCCGCCAACCGAAGCGGGCTCTGTCGCGCCATGGTCCACCAGAGGCCTGCCGCCAGGCTGAACAGCACCACCAGGGCAGCCGCGAGGGCAAGGAAAAAAGAGCGGGCCTTCATGGGCCGGCGATCAGGTCACTTGACGACATCTTTGTCCATCCCGGTGACGATGCCAGAGGGAATTGCAGAATCCACCGATGCCTGACCCTTCAACCGAGCGCCTTCCACAGCCGCTCACCGCAGCCGAGCTTCAGCAACGTCTCAACGCCGGCGACACTGTCTGTCTCATTGATGTCCGGGAGGCGCAGGAGCTGGAGATCGCCCCGTTCCCCGGCCCGATCCGCCATCTGCCCCTGAGCGGTGCCCGGCAGTGGATGGATGCCCTGCCGGACGAGTTGAGCGTGGCGACGCCGGTGGTGGTGATCTGTCATGCCGGTGTCCGCAGCTGGCAGTTCGGCTGCTGGCTTCTGCAGCAGCGCCCGGACCTGACGGTCTGGAACCTCGAAGGCGGGATCGACGCCTGGAGTGTTCAGGTGGATCCGAGCGTGCCGCGTTACTGAACGAAAAACGCGCGTACGATCGCGCTGAGAACCGGACAACCGCTGCGCCTCCGTGGAGCCCCTTCCCCGCCGACAACAGGATGTGCTGCGGGCCACGGTGCACCACTACGTCGACACGATCGAACCCGTGGGCAGCAAAACCCTGGTCAAACGGTTCGGACTGCAGGCCAGCTCAGCCACGGTTCGATCGGCGATGGGCGCCCTGGAACAAAAGGGCCTGCTGACCCAACCCCACACATCCGCAGGCCGGGTGCCGAGCCCGCGTGGATACCGCCACTATGTCGATTGCCTGCTTCCGCGCCCCGGGTCCGCGGTCCAGCACCTGGACCAGGAGCTGACCCATCTGAGCCTCCGCTGGGCCGCCCTGGATGACCTGCTGGAGCAGATGGCCCGGCGGCTGACGGACTTCACCGGGCTGATGAGCCTGATCACACACCCAGCAGGACAGCAGCCTGGCCTTGCAGCGCTCCGGCTGGTGCGCTGCGACGAACGACTGCTCGTGATGCTGGTCGAAACCTCCAGCCAGGTCAGCCATCTCAACCTCCGTCTTCCCCACGGAAGCGACCACCAGGTGGACGCCATGGAGCTTTGGATTCAGAGGCAGCTTCAGCGCCATGGCAATGGCCTGATCGACTGGAACGCGCTGCCCCTCGAACTCCAGGCCTGCGGAGGAGCCCTGCGCGAGGCGATCCAGAGCCATCAGGAGCGGCAGGCACCCCAGGAATCCTCCGCCTTCATCCATGGCGTCTCGCGGTTGATCGCAGAGCCGGAGTTCAGCGAAAGCGCCCGACTGCGGCCCCTGCTCGAACTGATTGACGACCAGCCGACCGCTCTCGCACCCGGCGATCAACGCCCTTCCGGTTGTGTCTGGATCGGAAAGGAACACCCCCAGGCAGCCCTGCATCAGTGCTCGGTGGTGCAGGCGCCGTACCGAAGCCAGGGAGAAGGACTGGGCCAGGTGGCGCTGATCGGCCCGATGCGGATGGCCTATGCGACCGCGCTGGCCGCGGTGCAGACCGTGGCCCGATCCCTGGAACGCCTGCTGGCCTGAGGCCTGCAGGGCTCACCCTCCCAAGGCCGTTCCCAGCTTGTCGGCGACGGTGTTGACGTCCTTGTCCCCACGGCCGCTGCAGTTGAGCACCACCTCAGCGCCATCCGGCAGGGTTGGGCAGAGGGTCTCGAGCCAGGCAAAGGCATGGGCTGTTTCGAGGGCGGGAATGATCCCTTCGAGCTCGCTCACCAGCTGCAGTGCCTTGAGCGCTTCGGCATCGGTGACAGCACCGTATTCAGCACGACCGATCTCCCTCAGATAACTGTGCTCCGGCCCGACACCGGGGTAATCCAGACCAGCACTGATCGAATGGGCTTCCTGCACCTGGCCGTCACCGTCCTGCAGAAGAAGACTCATGGCGCCATGCAGAACGCCATCACGCCCCTCGGTGATCGTGGCCGCATGACGCCCCGTGGCGACGCCATCACCGGCTGCCTCCACGCCCACAAGACGCACCTGCCTGTCTTCGACAAAGGGGTGGAACAGGCCCATGGCATTGGACCCCCCACCGACGCAGGCCACCAGCACATCGGGCAGACGACCGAACGCTTCACGGCACTGGGTCTTGGACTCCTCCCCGATCACGGCGTGAAAATCACGCACCAGCATCGGGTAAGGATGCGGTCCGGCCACGGATCCGAGGATGTAATGGGTGGTCTCCACATTGGTGACCCAGTCCCGGATGGCCTCGCTGGTGGCGTCCTTGAGGGTTGCAGTTCCAGCCGTCACCGGTTGCACGGTGGCACCGAGAAGACGCATGCGGAAGACATTGAGAGCCTGGCGACGCATGTCTTCGGCACCCATGTAGATCACGCACTCGAGGCCGAAGCGAGCGCAGACCGTCGCCGTGGCAACGCCATGCTGGCCGGCCCCGGTTTCCGCGATGATCCGCTTCTTGCCCATGCGCAGGGCGAGCAGGGCCTGCCC
>WTHL01000269.1 GCA_011523155.1 Synechococcus sp. PL34863bin_39
GTCTGATTGATTACGGCATGGGCAACTTGCATTCGGTGCAGGTTGCCTTTCGACGTCTGGGGAAATCTCTCCTTCCCGTCCATCACCCGGACGACCTTCCGCAATGCACTGCCCTGATCCTTCCGGGGGTGGGCGCCTTTGATCCGGCGATGGAACGCCTCGCGGCAACCGGCCTGGTTCCAGACCTGATTCAGTGGCACGAGGCGTCCAAACCACTGCTCGGGATCTGCCTGGGGCTTCAACTGCTGTTTGAAGCCAGCGATGAAGGGGATCGTCCAGGCCTCGGTCTTCTCAAGGGACGCGTCAAGCGCCTGCCGACACATCAGGGAGAGCGCATTCCCCATATGGGCTGGGCACCTCTGATCCAGGCGAATCCCTCCCCTCTGCTTCAGTCCGATGCTCCCAGCGACTGGATGTATTTCGTGCATTCGTTCGCGGCCGATCCCGAGGACCCCACCGTGACCGCAGCCACAGCGCCTTTCGGTCACGGTCAAGCCACGGCCATGGTCTGGAAGAACAGGCTGGGAGCGTGTCAGTTTCACCCGGAGAAATCGGGCGCCGCTGGTCAGCGACTCCTGCAGCGTTGGCTCGCATGGCTCGAGCAAGGCACCTGCCTCCACCCGTGAAGTCAAGCCGAGCAGGGCAGTTACGACTCACCGGTGGTCGCAAACTCCTCAGTCCGCAGGGACGCACCACCCGTCCCACAACAGCCAGGGTTCGAGAAGCCGTGATGAATATTCTCGGCCCCCGTCTGGCCGAAGCCCACTGGCTGGATCTCTGCAGCGGCAGCGGCGTGATGGGATGCGAAGCGCTGCAGCGGGGGGCAGCCCGCGTCGTCGCCATCGAGAAACAGGCACAGGCTGCAGCAATCTGCCGCAGCAACCTTGAGCTCACAGCCAGCGGGCGTCCCGGGGCCTGCGACGTCCAAGTCGTGCAAACGGATCTTGTGAGCTGGCTCCAGCGTGGTCGCCCCCAGGCTGACCCGGGATTTGATCTTGTCTATTTCGATCCCCCTTACGCCTCCGAGCTCTACGGAAAGGGCCTCAGCGCTCTTGATGACGGACGGTGGGTTGGCCCGGATTCTCTGGTGCTCTGTGAGCATGAGATCAAACAAAAACCCGCCATCCCTGACGGGTGGCGGGTGATCGATCATCGGACCTACGGAATCAGCGGGGTCCTGATTCTCAGCCCCCCAGAGCACTGCCGCGGCGGTATTGGTTCCATGCAGCCACGAACAGGCCCAGCAATGTGACGGGAATGAGACCAAGAACGATGCCGCAGAGCAGAGGTTCGATCATCGTGTCGCGCCCAATGGAAAACTTGATCACAATTGTTTCATGACCCGGTCGCAATCGTGAGTTCCCCGTCACCAACTGCTGCAACACCAGCACCGCGGCGCCGGGGACTGATCACGGGCCTGGTGACATTCGCAGCGGTGACCTGCATCGTGCTGGTCAGCTGGGTGATGACGAGCTCCAACCGCGACCCCTACGTGATTGCAACCCGTTCCCTGAGCGGAGACGCAAGCCATGGCGGGCTTCTGTTCAGGATCAACTGTGCGGGGTGTCACGGAATCGCGGCACAGGGACTCGTGGGACCAAGCCTTCTGGGCGTGAGCGATCGCCTCAGGGACCCGCAGATCATTCATCAGATCGTGAGCGGTCAAACCCCACCCATGCCGCGATTCGAGATCGAACCTCAGGAGATGGCCGATCTTCTGGCCCATCTCAAGACGTTCAGCATTGACCCATGACCGTTCCGGCACCTCTGACCGTGGTGCTGGTTGAACCGGCCGGTCCCCTGAATGTGGGAAGTGTTGCCAGGCTTTGCGCCAATTTCGGTGTCCACGACCTGCGTCTCGTGGCGCCCAAGTGTGATCCATCCGATCCGGACGCCGTGAAGATGGCGGTCCATGGACAAAGCCTGCTCGCCCAGGCTCGCATCTTCCCGACACTCCTGGATGCGATCAGCGACTGCTGCCGTGTGATCGCCACAGCGGGACGCCTTGATCACGGCACCATCCCGCTTGGAACACCCGAAGAGGTTCTGCCTTGGGCCCTGGGGGGGACATCCAGCCAACCCTCAGCTCTCGTCTTCGGCCGCGAGGACCACGGCCTCACGAACGAAGAACTCCTGCTCAGCCAGCGGATCATCACGCTGCACAGCAGTGCGACCTACCCCTCGATGAATCTGTCCCACGCGGTGGCCGTGGTGCTGCATGGAATCGCCAGCCTTCAGGCACAGCCACCAGCTGCGACCGCCGGCACGCCCCAAACCGTTCCCAATCTGGATCCAGCCAGTGCAAAAGCCTTAAATGCATGCCTGAACGACGCCCAGGATCTCCTTCTGGAGGTTGGCTTTCTGCTGGACCACACCAGCCGGGCGCGGATGGCGAAAGTGCGCGCACTGCTGCAACGCGCACTGGTCCAGGCCGATGAGGTGGCTCTCCTTCGCGGCATGGTGCGTCAGTTGCGCTGGGCGGTTCGGCAGCAACGCCCTTAACCTCTGGCAGTTCTCAGTCGTGCCTGAGTGAGCACCAGTCGTTCGAAGCGCAATTCATCTGGCTGGAGCAGGCCCACGGCACTGATCGTGCGTCTGATGCTGACGGGCATCGGCCTTGGTGTGATCACCGGCTCGGCCCTGCAGGTGCTGGCGCCTCACGTCGAACAGGGGACGTGGCAGCTGCCGAGCTGGATCGTCATGCCGGGAGAGAAGGCTGATGGGGCCGCCACGGAGAACGACACGGCGGTGCAGGAGGACGCGAACCCGTTCCTTCCCTGGGGAAACGATCTGGGCCGGTTTGAAACGAGGCAGGAGATCACGGGCCTGAGCGAGCGGTGGCAAACCCTGGCGGCGCAGCAGCCTGACCTTGAGGTCAGCGCCTTCATGCTGGTGCTGGATGACGGACGCTACGCCGAACTTGGAGCCGACACAGCGCTCCCGGCGGCCAGCGCCATCAAGACCCCGATCCTGCTGGTCACCCTTGAGCTGCTCGATCAGGGGCGGCTGCGCTGGAACGAACCTCTCACCCTCACCAAACCCCTCATTGGT
>WTHL01000259.1 GCA_011523155.1 Synechococcus sp. PL34863bin_39
TGAGACGCCGGGCGTGCCGATCAGCACGGAACAACAGCATGGTGTTGCTGTTCTGAGGATCGGGAATGGCACGCATGCCGCCGAAGGCACCGGTGCCGTAGTGCAGGGCATGGGTGGCGATGGAGATCCTGGCCTCCTCGAACGGAACGCACTGGCCTTGGAACCAGGCGTAGGGCAGGAACTGATGCATCGCAGGAGAAGCCCGATGGCTGAATCTTCTCACCAACGGTCACCGGCACCGGGAGAATGCCGTTATGCACCGACTCGCCAGTTGTCCCGGTCTCGACCCTCCTGAGGAGGTGGTGCTGGTGGAGCAGCCCCCAGCAGAGGTGTTGTTTCTGACAAGCGCAGCGACCGATCTGAGCTGCCTCGACGGTCTCCTTGACCATCTCCCGGAGTGGCAGGAAAGGATTCGTGCTCTGTCCCTGGACTGCCTGAATCACCCAGCCCAGCTGGATCACTATCTGGCGACGACGGCCTCCTCGGCTCAACTGATCCTGGTGCGACTTCTGGGCAGCCGAGGGCACTGGAGCTACGGACTGGAACAACTGCAGCGCTGGCAGCAAGGCGCACCGAAGCGGCAGCTGCTCGTGCTGGCGGGCACGGTCGAGCAGGACAGGGAATTGCATGCGATTGGATCCGTTGATCCCGCCCTTGCCGACCGTCTGGCTGCGCTCCTGCGAGAGGGAGGCGCCACGAATCTGAACCAGTTGCTCAGAACCTTGGATGCGTTGCTCCATGGGGACGAGCCGCCAGAAGCCACTGACGTCGTCATTGAACCCCTGCCTGATCCACTTCCCTGGGACTGGCGTGACGACAGCGGTCCCACCGTGGGTGTTGTCCTTTACAGAGCTTTGCTGCAGGCGGGAGACACGCGCCTCGCCGAACACCTGGCACAAGCTCTGCGGCAGCGAGGTCTGCGGCCTCGACTGATCTGGATCAGCAGTCTGCGCGATGTCTCGGTGCAATCCGGCGTCCGGGATCTGCTTCTGAGTCAGAACGCCCAGGTGGTCATCACTGCCACCGCATTTGCCTCCGTTCGCACTGAAGAGGCTGGTCTCGGCAGTCCCCTCTGGGAGGACCTGGACTGCCCTGTTCTCCAGTTGCTCTCCAGCAGTGGTAACCGCGAGAGATGGTGCAACAGCAGTCGCGGGCTGGACCCGCTGGATCTGTCCCTGCAGGTGGTGATGCCGGAGCTTGATGCTCGGATCACCACACGCCCCTGCGCGTTTCGTGAGCAACGACCGTCATCCGGGAGCCTGGCCACAGCGGTGGCAGCTCAGGTTCCTGATGCCACCGGAATCGACTGGATCGTTGACCATGCGGCCCGATGGATCGATCTCCGAACGACCTCAGCAGCGGAACGTCGGGTCGCTGTGGTGTTGGCGAACTACCCCGTGCGGGATGGTCGCGTCGCCAACGGCGTAGGGCTCGACACCCCTGCAAGCCTCTTGAACATCCTCCGTTGGATGCATGAGGAGGGCTACCAGCTGGGTCAGGAGGAGCTCCCTCGCGATAGCAGCGCCCTGATCAATCGTTTGCTCCGCGGCCGGACGAATGCCCCGGAAGGGCAGTTTCGCCCGCCTCTGGACCATCTATCAATGTCGGATTACATCGCCTGGTGGTCAACGGTTCCACCCGCTGCGAGGCAGACGATTGAGAAGCGTTGGGGTGATCCGAGAACCGCTTGCGATCGGGATGAAGACCGGGGATTTGCCATCCACGGGATGGTGTTCGGCAACGTCGCCGTTCTTCTTCAGCCCGATCGGGGGTATGACCCCGACCAGATCGCCGATCTGCACTCGCCCGATCTGCCGCCGCCCCATCGCTACCTGGCGCAGTACCTCTGGTTGCGAACCCATCACCGAACGCAGCTGATGGTTCACCTTGGCAAACACGGCAGTGCTGAATGGTTGCCGGGCAAAAGCGTCGGGCTCAGTCAGGGCTGCGGACCGCAACTGGTGCTTGGTGCCGTTCCACACCTATACCCCTTCATCGTCAACGACCCCGGAGAGGGATCCCAGGCGAAGCGACGGGGCCATGCCGTGATCCTCGATCACCTGACGCCGCCGCTGGGCCGTGCTGGCCTCCACGGGGGGATGCAGCAACTGGAGGGGTTGCTGGATGAGCTGGTTGAAGCTCGACAGCTCGGCGCTGAGCGGACGTCTGTTCTGGAAACAACCGTGCTGAACACCCTTCTGGAGCTGAATTGGCCCGGTGTTCCCAGTGCAGCAGAGCTGCAGGGCAACCCCGAACGGATTGATGACTGTCTCGACCAGGCGGAGACCTATCTCTGCGAACTGAAGGAATCGCAGATTCGCACCGGTTTGCACCGCTTTGGATCCGCCCCGTCCAGGGAGGCTGCCCTGGAGCTCCTGATGGCTTTAGCCCGGTCTCCCGATCACGGCAGTCCAGGGCTGACGCAGGCGATGGCTCACCAGGCGGGACTGCAGTTCGATCCGTGGAGTGATGAGGACGGACTGGACCTTTGCGAGGCCGATCGACGCCGCCTGGAGGAACTGGGCTGTCGCAAGGCTCGCCGGGTTGGTGATGGCACCGCTTGGCTTGAAGACCAGGCAGGACTCCTTTGTCGACACCTGATTGATCAAGAGAACAGCACTGACCTTTCCCACCCCTTTCGCCACTGGGCACGGACGACGGCTGCACTCGAACGTCTCACCGAGGTTCTCTGGCCGAAACTGGAGATGTGCGCAGAGGCCGAACGTCACGCCTTGCTGCGGGGTTTGAGGGGACAACGGATTGCTGCTGGCCCCTCCGGAGCGCCAAGTCGCGGACGACCGGATGTTCTCCCCACCGGCCGGAATTTTTATTCCGTCGATCTACGCGGACTGCCGACGGAGGCGGCCTGGGATCTCGGACGACGTTCAGCGGAACGCCTGCTCGAGCTGCATCTACAGGAGGAAGGTGAGCATCTCCGTCATCTGGCCCTTTCGGTCTGGGGGACAGCAACGATGCGCAACGGCGGAGAAGACATCGCGCAATTGCTCGCTTTGATCGGTGTGCGGCCGGTCTGGGAT
>WTHL01000231.1 GCA_011523155.1 Synechococcus sp. PL34863bin_39
GAACCTGGCGGATCTGGTGGGTCTCCAGCACGCGCCGGATGCAGTGCGCCAGGTGGAGGAAACGGTGCTAGCTCATCATTTACTGATGAACGCGTTTGAAGCTGCCCGCACTCTGATCCCTGCCGGACGGTTGGTGGAGGTGTCTTACGACGCATTGCTTGAGGAGACGTTGACCTCGGTGGAGCGGATCTACAGCACGCTGTCCATTCCGGGATGGCAACAGGCGAAGCCATGGATTGCTGCACGGGTGGAGCAGGCGAAGCACTACCGCGCCAGACCCGTGCAGTTGGAGCCGAAGGCAGAGCAACGACTGCAGGCTTTGATGAAACCTGCAGTCACTCCCTCTGCTTCCTAGGCCTTACTGGCCAAAGGCAACCTGGCAGGCGGCATTGAGCAGTTGCGCTTCGTTGGCATCTCGTGGCGTTCCGCCGTTGAGGGTGCCTTGCCTGCAGTTGGCCGAATAACGCACCGTTTCATAACCGTCGTCGGCTTCGAAAGTGACCACATCGCCAGTGGCTGTGATGCTCGGGTAGTAAAGCGAGTAATCAGAGCTGGGCACCACGATGTAGCTGACCTGTTGGCTTTGCGCTGAGTTCACCAGGCTGTTGATCACACTGAAGGTGGCCAGACCTGCCAACCCCCAGGCGGCTGCCTGGCCTGGGTACCAGCCCCAGTTGTTCCAGTAGGACCTGCCATACCAGCCGTAGGTCCATGGGCGGTTGTTGTACCAGCCGCTGCCGCTGTACCAACCTTTGCCGTAGCGATCCCAGTTGTTGATGGCCTTGCGGTAGGTGTCGTTGCGGATGTCAGTCCGCTTGGTGCGGTTGCTCTGGCGAATGTCGGTGCGATCGGTGCGTCCGTCCTGCCGGCTGTTGATGGCGTCGTTGCGATTGGTCTGCCGGGTGTCGCGGGTGCCCTGGCGTCCGTCCTGCCGGCTGTTGACGGCATCGTTGCGGCTGGTCTGTCGGGTGTCGCGGGTGCCCTGACGGTTGCTCTGTCGACTGCTGCTGTTGGAGCGAACGTCACTCTGTCGACTGCTGCGGTTGGTCTGGCGCGAACCTTGATTGGATTGGCGGGAGCTGCTGCGGGAACCACTGCTGCGGGATCCACTGCCGCTGTAGGAGCTGAAACCTGTTCGACCACTACTGCGTGAGCCACTACTGCGAGAGCCACTGCGGGAACCACTGCTGCGTGAGCTGCCGCCTCTGGATCCTCCGCCCCCGCCGCGGCGTTGGGCCAGCAGCTGTGGTTGTGAAGACTCCTGGGCATGCATCTCCTGGCCGGAGAGAGCGGCTAAACCAGCTGCGGGCTGCAGGCTCAGGAGCACCCCCAGGCATCCAGCGATTCGTCGTGTGCAGGCGTTGTTCTTCGTGGCTTGAGTCATTGCTTGATGGCCTCCTTGAGGCGGTCACATCCGTTGTCAAAACAGGCCACCTGCACGCGACCGTTGGGGCCGAACACCATGCCGACCTCGGTGCGTCCCTGCATGGCATCACCGCTGTTGATCAGCACATCCGCCAGAAATGATGGGTTCTTCACACAGAAGGCCTCATCGTTGAAACACAGTTCTTCTGTTTTGAAGTTGATCAACGCGTTTTTCACGGAGATCCAGGGCTTGGCGTCGCTCCCCCGGCCTTCGATGCGCACGTAGGGATCTTCGATCACGCGGTAGCTCACGGTGCGAGAGCCGAACTGATGGCGGTATTCGGTGGTGTCATCGACGTCGAATGCCTGGACGCGGCAGGCAAAGGATCGATCGCCGGTTCTGCAGGTGGTGTTCAGGCTGTACAGCTCCTGAGCCGTTACCGCGGGTGCGCTGAGACTGCCAAGCAGGGCCACGAGACCTGCCAGCACCCCACCGCTTCGCTGATTGAGCATGGATGTCTGGGGTGGCGGAGGCGTCAAGGCCTCCCTTTGATCAAGATGCCCACGGATCCCGAATCAGACCGTTTTTTTTGCCCGATAGGGATCAAATGTTGGCGTGGCGTACGGTTAACGCGCAGAAGCCAGCTCGGTTGTGTTTCGTTCATTCGCTGTCGCAGCAGCTTTTTCTTTGCTGGTGTCGCCCCCTGCACGAGCCCTCGACGACTGTGGCTTGATCAAGCGGCTGATGAACACACTGGGGTCTTCGATGGCACGCAACCGAATGTTGATTGCATCGTCTATGGCTTCAGGTGAGAACCAGGCGCAGGCGGAGGAAGCCAGTGCGCTCCTGGCGCGCCAATCCAAGGATTTTCGCGAGCTGCGGGAGGATTACGTCCGCAATCAATGCGGTAATGACTGGGACTAATTCACGGCAGCCTTCGCGCCGTCAGCGTCTGCATGAATTGCTGCTGGCTTTGATCGCTCGGGAGGAGGACCTTGAACTCATGGATGGTGAGGGTCCTGGTGGGTTGGTTGGCTCGGCGACAGGTGAAGGATCCGTTCTGGCGGCCCGCTGGTTGGAACGCAATCAGCGGGTTTTTCAGAAATATCAAGCTCTGGTCCGCACGGCGGTCACCCTTGATGCTCTGCTCGATGGTGAAGAGCGTTCTGAGGCTTCTGAGGTGTAGGCCCGCCTCGGTCTTTGGCTCTGCTGCTGGTGATCCCCTGGCTTGTCCGGCCAGGTCTGGCAATCTGGGGCGACTTTCCGCCGTTCCATGGCTCCCTTCGGTCTGTCAGTCCTGCGCTCGCTCCTGCGCCGCAGTTCCCGGCCGCAGGCCTGGATGCCGCCTGAAGCAAGTTGGAATCGGCCGTTCGGACTGGGCTGGGATCAGCCTTACACGGTGCGCTACGCCAGCAATCTCGATGATGGTCCTTGGCATGGAATGCCCCTCGGAGGCTTTGGTGCCGGTTGCATCGGCCGCAGCTCCCGAGGTGACTTCAACTTCTGGCATCTGGATGGTGGAGAGCATTGGTATGGAACCATCCCCGATTGCCAGTTCGCCCTGTTCGAAAGCAACGGCAGCAGCAAGCGGGCCCATGCTTTGGCCGTGAAGCCCGAGACAGATGCTTCACGCCCCAACAGCGTTGAACCCCTTGCGGCCTGGGAGCGGTA
>WTHL01000056.1 GCA_011523155.1 Synechococcus sp. PL34863bin_39
TACCGGGGGTTGTTGGACACCAGATCAGGCAGGATGGACTGAACCTGCGCACCCGTTGGAGGGGTGCCGCGCTGATGCACCGCCCGACTCTTCTTTCTCACCGGGCCATTGCCCTTCAACCGTCGTTGACGTTGGCGATCAGTGCCCGTGCAAAGGCACTCCAGCAGGCCGGCCGAGACATCTGCAGCATGTCGGCCGGGGAGCCGGATTTCAATACCCCCGATTTCATCGTCGAAGCCGCCGTGAAAGCGCTGCGGGATGGCATCACGCGCTACGGACCTGCCGCCGGTGACCCCGAACTGCGGGCAGCCATTGCCGACAAGCTCACTCACGGCAACAGCCATCCCTGCACGCCGGCCAACGTGCTGGTCACTAACGGCGGAAAACAGGCCATTTTCAATCTGTTTCAGGTGGTCCTGAACCCAGGTGATCAGGTTCTGATTCCTTCCCCCTACTGGCTGAGCTATCCCGAGATGGCAAGGCTGGCAGGAGCTGAGCCGGTCGTGGTGCCAACAAAGGCCGAAGAGGGATTCGAGCTCGATCTCGATGCGCTGGAAGCCGCCATCACGCCATCAACCCGGCTCCTGGTGATCAACACACCGGGAAATCCCACCGGACGGGTCAGCAGCCAGCAAGAGCTCCAGTCGCTTGCCGAGATCGTGCGCCGCCATCCCCAGCTTCTGGTGATGAGCGACGAGATCTACGAACATCTGCTCGCCGAAGGCACCGAACATTTCAGTTTCGCCGCCATTGCCCCGGACCTGGCCGATCGCATCTTCGTGGTGAATGGATTCGCCAAGGGTTGGGCGATGACGGGGTGGAGGCTTGGCTATCTCGCCGGTGACGCTGAGGTGATCAAGGCCACTGCAGCGCTGCAAAGCCAGAGCACCAGCAACGTCTGCAGCTTTGCGCAACGGGGCGCTCTCGCCGCGCTTCAGGGGTCAATGGATTGCGTGCATTCCATGGCAGCCAGCTACAACAACCGGCGCCAACAGCTCGTGCAGGGCCTCCAGGCCATCGACGGACTCACCCTGGTGCCTCCGCGGGGCGCTTTTTATGCCTTCCCGAAGCTGCCTGACGCCGTCAGCGGATCGCTCGACTTCTGTGAAACTGCTCTGGAGCAAGAGGGTCTGGCCCTGGTGCCAGGCGCAGCCTTCGGTGATGACCGCTGCATTCGCCTGAGCTGCGCTGTCTCGCATGAGACGATCGAGGATGCTCTTGGGCGATTGGGTCGCATGCTGGCTGCCCACCGCTGAGAGCAGGTCATTCCTTGTCCTGTGAGCGTTATGTCAGCACGAGAACGTCGGGCCGTCGTGGGTCTTGCCCTCTTCTGCGGCCTGACAACGACGGCCCTTCCGAGCTGGGCTGCTGCAGCACTTCGAATCGGGGCCATTCCTGATCAGAACCCCGAGAAACTCAACCGCCTCTACGGCCTGGTTGCATCCGAGCTCAGCAGAACGCTCAACGTTCCCGTCCGTTACGTGCCGGTCAGCAACTATCCGGCTGCGGTCAGCGCCTTTCGAACCGGAGGCCTCGATCTGGTGTGGTTCGGTGGCCTGACCGGTGTGCAGGCTCGCCTCCAGACACCTGGTGCCCAGGTGATCGCCCAGAGGGATATTGATGCGAAGTTTCGCAGTGTCTTCATTGCCAACCCCCAGTCAGGACTCCGACCGATCACGTCGATCGAGGGTCTGACCACCCTGAAGGGCAAACGGTTCAGTTTCGGCTCGGAAAGCTCCACCTCCGGCCGGCTGATGCCGCAATATTTCCTGCAGCAGGCTGGGGTGAGCCCGGCACAGTTCGCAGGAGGCCGGGCAGGGTTCAGCGGCAGTCACGACGCCACGATCGCCGTGGTGCAGAGCGGGGCCTATGAAGCCGGAGCCCTGAACGAGCAGGTCTGGACCAGCAACGTCAACAACGGCAAGGTCAATCCTGAGAAGGCCGTCGTGATCTGGCGCACCCCCACCTACGTGGACTACCACTGGGTGGCCCGTCCAGGCCTGGATCAGCGCTTCGGAACCGGTTTCACTACCCGTCTTCAGAAGGCCATCCTGGGCATTGAACCCAAGGGTGACGGCAAGACCATCCTCAACCTGTTCGCCGCCGAGCGGTTCATTCCAGCGACCGCCGCGCAGTACCAGTCGATCGAAAGCGTTGGCAAACAGCTGGGCAAGATCCGTTGACCGTCCTGCTCGAGCTGCGCGAGATCAGCCTCGGCGGTCGCGCAGCTCCAAGGCTTGACGCTGTCTCTCTGCGCCTGCGGGCCGGTGAGACAGTGGCCCTGATCGGCCCCAGCGGTGCCGGAAAAAGCAGTCTGCTGTCCGTGGCCAACGGTTGCCTGACCCCGGATGCCGGCACTGTGCGCTGGCGCGGAACGCCTGTGCAGGAGCTCAACCGACGCCAGCGCCGCAGGATCGGAACCCTCTGGCAGGAGCTCCACCTGGTGGAGGAACTGACGGTGGCACAGAACGTGAACATCGGCGCCCTTGGCCACCGGTCGCTGGGCTGGGCTGTGGTCAATCTGCTGCTCCCGCTGGAACGTGAGACCTGCCGGCGCTGCATCCTGCGGGCAGGCCTGCCGGCGGACCTGCTGGATCGACGGGTGACCTCTCTCTCCGGCGGTCAGCGGCAGCGTGTCGCCCTGGCGCGATTGCTGCGGCAGCAACCCAGCCTGGTGCTGGCGGATGAGCCCCTGTCCAGTCTTGATCCGGCCCTTGTCGACGATGTGCTCAAGACCCTGCTGAACAGGGCCGAGGATCCAGGTGGTGCCCCGCACCCCAGCACCACCGTGATCTGCTTGCACAGGCCGGATCTGCTTCACCGCTTCGATCGCGTCATCGCCATGAAGCAGGGCCGCGTTCATTTCGATGCGCGGCCCGGCAGCATTTCAAAGGATCAACTCAACGCGCTCTACAGCCTCAGCAGCAGACATGCGATGAACGAGGACGGTGGATGAAGGCGCTGCACCCCAGCGCGCCGCTCCTCTGCCTGCTGCCGGGGTTAGCCCTGGTGCCTGTGGCCGTCGTCAGCCTGCA
>WTHL01000321.1 GCA_011523155.1 Synechococcus sp. PL34863bin_39
TGGGCCCAGATGGGGGATGCGAACGCCTCGATCCCCACCCCCGGCCCCGTGCACGGACGACCCATGTTCGGCGCCTTCGGCAAGGCGCTGGCTCCCAGCTGCCTTACGTTTGTGAGCGAGGCGGCCCTCGACGCAGACATCCCACGCCAACTCGGTCTGGAACGCACCTGCATGGCTGTGCAGGACACCCGTAGCGTGGGCAAGAGCGACCTGAAACTCAACACGGCACGTCCCACCATGAGCGTGGACCCACAGACCTACGAGGTCTTCGCCGACGGTGAACTGCTGACCTGCGAGCCTGCCGAGGTGCTGCCCCTGGCCCAGCGCTATCTGCTGCTGTGATCACGACCCTGGTCGTGCTTCAGCACGTTGACCGCGAGGGGCCGGGAGTGATCGCCGAACTGGCCCAGGAGCGAGGCCTCAGTCTTGAGATCGTGAGGCCTGATCAAGGGGATCCACTTCCGGATCCAGCCCGGGGCGAGCACTGCATGGCCCTGGTGCTGGGGGGACCGATGAGTGTGTCCGACATCGGGAGCCCCGGGATGGACTGGCTCAGGACGGAGCTGAACTGGCTTGCGACCTGGCATCAACGGCGCCGTCCCGTGCTGGGCATCTGCCTGGGCGCCCAACTGCTGGCGGTGGCGGCCGGCGGCCACGTGGAACCACTCCAGGTCGGCAGCCCACCGACAGGCCTCAAAGAGGTGGGTGTCGGTGCCATTCACTGGTGGGCATCAGCGGAGGAGACACCCCTGCTTCGGGGCCTCGCCCCCAGCGAAAACGTGCTCCATTGGCATGGCGACCGGATTCGCCTCCCCGCCGGCGCCACCCTGCTGGCATCGTCGCTCCACTGCCGGGAGCAGGTGTTTCGCATTGACGATCATGCGATCGGACTGCAATGCCACCTGGAGCTGAACCAGGTTGGGCTGGAACGCTGGATTGCTGAAGACCACGCCTATGTCGTCAGCGCACGGGGTCCGCAAGGACCTGACGAGCTGCGGGAGCAGTGGCGGCGACTGGGAGCAGGGATCGAGCGGCAGGGACGTCGCCTGTTCCTGAATGTTCTGGATCAATGGACGTCGCCAACGGTGACCATCGCGACCAAACCATGAGCCAACGGGAGGGCAGCAACACCACCCGCCCCGGATCCGTAACAACAGTCACCCGGAAGGGCCCGCGTCGTGCCGTTCAATTCCTGCGACCTTGAGCAACGGCGATGTTCACCGCCTACAGGCCGACCGCTGGATACGACGAATATTTCTCCAGAGACACTGAAACGCCCAGGGCGAGCCTGGAGCCTCTGCTGTCGTCCCTGGGCGAGATGGGGATCGCGGAACTGAACCGCAACCATGCTGCAGCCAGCCATCTGCTGCGACGCCTTGGAGCCACCTTCCGTCTGAATGGAAGTGATCTCCATGGTGGCGAACGCATCCTTCCCTTTGACCCCCTGCCACGCCTGATCGGCAGCCAGGAATGGGAACGGCTGGAACGGGGGCTGATCCAGCGACTTGAAGCGATCGACTGCTTTTTGGCGGACATCTACGGGCCGCAGCAGATCCTCCGGGACGGGGTGATTCCCCGGGCCGATGTGGAGAGCTCCGCTGGCTGGCGCCCGGAGATGCAGGGGCTCACCCTGCCCCTCAACCGCTGGTGCCACATCTCGGGGCTCGACCTGATCCGCGATGGCGAGGGCACCTGGCGTGTTCTTGAGGACAACCTGCGTTGTCCGTCGGGAGTGGCCTACTTCCTGGAGAACCGGCGGGTGATGAAACGGCTGTTCCCGAGTCTGTTTGAGGGGCGCACGGTGCAGCCGATCGATGCCTATCCCTCCCACCTGCTGCGCACCCTGCAGGACATCGCCCCCTGGAGTGATGCACCGCAGGTCGTGCTGCTGACACCGGGCGTCTACAACAGCGCCTATTTCGAACACAGCTACCTGGCCCAGCAGATGGGGGTCCCTCTGGTCGAGGGCCGTGATCTGTTCTGCGAGAACGGCCGCGTCTGGATGCGAAGCACCAACGGACCAAGGGCCGTCGATGTGATCTACCGCCGGATTGACGATGATTTTCTGGACCCCGCGGTGTTCCGGAACGATTCCGTGCTGGGCGTGCGCGGCCTGATCGACGTGCTCCGACAGGGCCGGGTCGCCATCGCCAATGCACCGGGAACCGGTGTTGCCGACGACAAGCTGATCTACGCCCATGTGCCGGCCATGATCCGCTACTACCTGAATGAGGCGCCGATCATCGAGAACGTGCCCACCTATCTGTGCGCCCGTGACGCTGATCGCCAGTACGTGCTGGAGAACCTCGAGCAGCTTGTGGTGAAGTCCGTCGCGGAAGCCGGGGGCTACGGCATGCTCATCGGCCCCCACGCCAGCCGCTCGGAACTGGCTGACTTCGACAGCAAGATCCGCGCCAATCCACGCGACTTCATCGCCCAGCCAACACTTCAGCTCTCCACCGTGCCGTCACTGAGTGACGGCGAGCTCTACCCCTGCCACGTGGATCTGCGTCCCTATGTGCTGCGTGGCAGAAGCAACTGGGTCAGCCCCGGGGGACTGACCAGGGTTGCCCTCAAGCGCGGGTCCCTGGTGGTGAACTCCTCCCAGGGGGGTGGCTGCAAGGACACCTGGATCGTGGATGAGGGGCAGATGCTGACCCCACAGCCCCAGGAGGCCGCACTGTGCTGAGCCGCGTCGCCGATTCCCTCTACTGGATCCATCGCTATCTCGAGCGGGCGGAGAACATCTGTCGCTTCCTCGAGGTCAGTGGGGCCATGGCCCTCGATTGCCCTCCCGGCAGTGCCGAACCCTGGCTGCCTCTGGTCGAAGCCAGCGGCGATCGCCGTCGCTTCGAACTGCGTTACCCCACGGGGCAACCGAAGGATGTGATCCGCTTCCTGCTCAACGATCGGGACAACCCGAACAGCATCGTGAGCTGCATTGCGATGGCCCGGGAGAACGCTCGCCAGATCCGGGATGTGATCACCACGGAGATGTGGGAGCAGATCAATGATCTGC
>WTHL01000175.1 GCA_011523155.1 Synechococcus sp. PL34863bin_39
CCTTCGTTCACCCGCCAGCAATCCGGAACAGGCTCTGCCCTGATCTGGTCTTCGCTTGCCTGGTCGGAGCTGGCCAGGCCTATCAAGGGCGATGAATCCTTTCGGCGATTCCTTCAGGATCTCGGCTTGGCGCAGCGACAATGCCAGCACGCGCGTACTTGCTTGAAGGGATGTTTGAGAACAAGCGGCGGCCTGCCTGGATGAACTGGCTGTTTCTGGTGATCTTCCTGTGGTCGTCGTGGCAGCTTGCGGGCTTCTGGTTCGCCCAGCTGCACGGTTGAGATCTTCGACCTGAGATCGACGACCTGAGATCTACGACCAGGGATAGGCGTTCGGAACGAAGAACTGTTCATTGATCGGTGGCCGGATGTAGTTCCCCTGGTGGGGCCGATCCGGCAGCTTGATCGCCGGAGGTGTCATGTCCTCCCAGGGCACCTTGCTGAGCACATGGCGCAGACAGTTCAGCCGGGCGCGGCGCTTGTCGTCGGCCTCCACGGTGAACCAGGGCGCTTCCGGGATGTTGGTGCTCGCAAACATCTCATCCTTGGCCCTTGAGAACTCCACCCAGCGGTTGCGGGCCTCAAGATCCATCGGGCTCAGTTTCCAGCGTCGGGTGGGGTCATCGATGCGCGCCTGGAAGCGAGCTTCCTGCTCGGTGTCGCTGACGGAGAACCAGTACTTGAGCAGGAGGATGCCGCTGTTCACGAGCATCTGTTCAAACCGGGGGCAATCGTCGAGAAAGCGCTCCACCTGCTCCGGGGTGCAGAACCCCATGACGTTCTCCACGCCGGCCCGGTTGTACCAACTGCGATCGAAGACCACGATCTCCCCGGCACTCGGGAAATGTTCGACATAACGCTGGAAGTACCACTGGGATTTCTGCTGATCCGAGGGTGTTCCCAGGGCCACCACCCTGCAGCCTCGGGGGTTCAGCGGTTCTGTGAGGCGCTTGATCGTTCCCCCTTTGCCGGCGGCGTCACGACCTTCGAACAGCACGATCATCCGGAAGCCGGTGGCCTTGATCCAGTACTGCATCTTCACCAGATCGCTCTGCAGACGCTTCAGCTCGGCCTCATACAGCTTCTTCTTCAGTCGTTTGCCTGATTGGGGCTTGGCTTCCGTCAGCGCCTCGAGGAGTTCCGAGGGACGCTGGATATCCCCTTGGCTGCCATCAAGGGCAGTCTGGGTCGATGTCGTCGCGTGCTTACCGTGATGGCCGTGATGCATGGGGTGCTTCGTCTCCTCCGGGGTGTCTCGTCCGCTGGTGGGTCTGGCGTGCAGGCCCCCTTGGCACCTGGCGCTGACGTTGCCTGCCTTGGCCATTGCTCCATCCCAGCCGCCTTCTGTCTGACGCTGGGATCGGCCAGGGCGACGGGATCCCAGATTTTCTCAACCATTCAGGTCGCGCTGTCTGGGGGGCAGGGAAGACGGAGCCTGATCAGGAAGCGACCGGGTGTGGTGCTGTCACCCATGGCGCAGGACAGTTCGCCGCCGTGGTTGCGGGCCACGCGCGCCGCGATCGCAAGACCAAGACCGCAGTGTCCCTGCTGTCCGCGCGATTCATCCAGCCTCAGAAACGGCTGCAGGGCCCGATCCCATTGTTCGAGGGGCATTCCCACGCCCTGATCCCACACCTCAACATCCACGCTGTCCTGGTGCCGGCGCAGGCGCACGACAACCGGTGGGGAGCCATAGGAAAAGGCATTGTCGATCAGATTGGCCAGAGCGCGTCCGATCGCGACCGGTCTGACCCCAACCTCAACAGGCTCCAGATCGAGTTGGAGCTGGTCGGCGGGATGGCTGGCTGCCACTTCCGCGATCAAGGCATGCAGTGGCAGCTCCACCAACGTTTCCGCTTCGCTCCCCCCGGCGAACAGCAGAAACTGACCGGTGATGCGCTCCAGCGACTGCAGATCGCCATGGCACCGCTCCCTCTCCGCCGCTGTCATCGCCGGTGCGGACAGGCGGAACTGCAGACGGGTGATCGGTGCCCGCAGGTCGTGGGCGATGCCGGCGAGCATCGTGGCTCGTTCCTGGCGATTGGCCGCCAGCCTCCCCAGCATCGCGTTGAAATGCCTCGTGATCCGTTGCACCTCAGCGGCGCCGCGGGCGGGTACCGCCGCTGGATCATCTCCATCACCCACCCGCGCCAACGCTGTCTCAAGCTGTTGCAGCGGTCGCTCCACCTCAAGCAGAAGAAACAGGGCACCGCAGCTGATGCCAGCGCCCAGCAGCGACAGCATCAGCAGGGTGGGCTCCGGGGGCCACGCCCGGGGTGAGCGGAGCTGAACCCGCATCCAGATCGACTCCAGGGGAGAGATCAATTCGATCCAGACCGACCAGCTCAGCCCGTTGGCCACCACCAGCGGGCAATGGGCCAGACGCCTGCAGAGATCCTCCTGCAGCGCCCTCGCCTGCCGGGACAGGGCCGGTGGGGGCGACGGCGTGCTGCTGGGTCGTTCCACCACCGCCAGCTCCAGGCCCGTCAACTCGGACACCAGATGGGGGGGGTACCGCTCCAGGGACAGCTCCGTCAGGCGCACATTCAGCGCCAGATTCCGCCCAAGCTGCTTGGTCTGCAGATCCTCGACCTGTCGCCCGAACAACGCCTGCAGCATCAGCAACCACAGGGCCCAGCTCCCGATCCCCAGGGCGGACCAGCGCAGCAGACTCTGCAGGCCTTTGGGCCATGACCAACGACCGTTCATCGCGCTGTGTCGTCTGGCGGCCCTTGTCTAACTGAATTCGCCGTCATCGTCGTTGAACACGACGTAGAGCAGAAAGCTCACCGCGCTGCAGGCGATCGGCACAGCCAGAAACAACTCCATGGTCGTCGTCGACGTCTGGACAGTTGTCCTTTAGCCAGGCCATCCAGGCCCGGCAACTGAACCTCAGCGGGTGCGCGGTGCACCATCAGGCACGAAGACATAGCCGTAGCCCCACACGGTCTGGATGTAACGGGGGCGGCTCGGATCCGGCTCCACCAGTTTGCGGACGCGGGAGATCTGAACGTCCATG
>WTHL01000278.1:0-1587 GCA_011523155.1 Synechococcus sp. PL34863bin_39
CTTGCAGAACAGTTGCTATCCCGTGCTCTCAGGGCTTGAGGCTGGTGAGCAGTTGATCAGTAGCCATCTGTTGAGTTTGCGCCAGGGAACAGCGGTGAAGGCCAAGGCGTCGTCGTCCGAGGTCCCCATGTGTCGCCCGTTGCGTTGACCCCCGCAAATCCTCGCTTTAGGTTGCGCGGCAACGAGAAGCATCTCCTGTGGCTGCTGCCAGACGCAACGGGATCAGGCTTTCAGTGATGTTTTCGCTGGTGGTATTGGCGGGTTGCCATTCGCCCAAGCCGCCCAGCATGCGCGGTCATGTTGAGTTGATTGCTCCAAAGGCTTTCAGCTTTCAGGAGCAGGCCACTTACCAGAGCACGCTCGAATCGATCAGCAATGTCGCTATGGCGGCTGAAATTGATGGCCGGATCACCTCGATGCCCATGCAACAGGGCCAACAGGTGCAGCCAGGGGACTTGCTGTTCACTCTTGATCAGGTGCAACAGCGTGCGCAGGTGGATGCGGCGGCTGCAGAGGCGCGTAAAACCAGGGTCAACGCCGATCGCTACATCTTTTTGAATAATCAGGGAGCTGTTTCAACGAAAGATCGCGATTACTACGTCACCCAGGCCATCGAGAGTGCTGATCGCCTCAGGGCCGATCAGGCCACTCTGGATTACAAGAACGTCGTGGCGCCGATTGCTGGCCAAGTGGGCAGCATCCAGCACAAGCTCGGCTCGGTGGTGAATCAAGGCGAGATCATCGTCAATATCGTCGACAACTCAAAGCTCTGGGTGCGTTTGGACGTGCCATCGGAGCTGGCTTATCGCCTCAGGCTCGGCATGCCAGTTGCCTTGAAGGCCCCTGGTTTGCCGGCTGAGCTTCCGAAAGGTGAGGTGTCCTTCATCGCTCCCTCGCTTGATCGCAGTAGCCAGACGCTTCTGGTCAAAGCAACCTTTGACAATCCAAACGGGGTCCTGCGTGATCAACAGCGAGTGGCGGCCGTTCTGAGCTTTGGCTCGAACTCTTTGCCATCTGTCCCGGTTGGTGCGGTTTTGTTGCAAGCCGGGCAGACCTTTGTGTTTACGGCGGTGCCGGCAGCCAAGGCGCAGAAACAGTTGGGGCGTGAGCTCAAGCCCAAGCCAGCCAAGGGAGATCTCATCGCTGTCCAGACTCAGGTGGGCCTTGGCACGCTGCAGGACGGCCGTTATCCGGTCCTCAAAGGACTGGATGGCAGTGAGAAGGTGGTGATGGGCAACTTGGCTCAGCTCCGCAGCGGCATGGTCTTGCCTGTGACTGGCCAATGAGCCTTTCCGACACTTTTATCCGTCGCCCGGTGCTGAGCACCGTGTGCAGCATTTTGATCCTGATGGCCGGGGTGATTTCCCTGCCACTTTTACCGATCGAGAACCTACCCAACATTGCGCCGCCCACCATTCAGGTGACCGCCAATTTGCCTGGAGCTGATGCAGTCACAGTGGAAACTGCAGTGACCGGCCCGCTGGAAGAGCAGATCAATGGTGCTCCCGGCATGGATTACATCACGTCCAATAGCAGTGGTGAGGGAACGAGCCAGATCAATGTTTTTTTTGATGCCAATACCAATGC
>WTHL01000278.1:1687-3014 GCA_011523155.1 Synechococcus sp. PL34863bin_39
GCCCTGGCCTTGCCAATTGCCCTGTTAGGGGCGTTGGTTTTCGTGAAAGCGTTTGGCTTTTCAATTAACGAACTCACGTTGCTTGGCATCATCCTTGCAACCGGTTTGGTGGTGGATGATGCCATCGTGGTGGTGGAGGCCGTATCAGCTCGGATCGAGGCCGGCGACAAGCCTTTCGCGGCTGCTTCCAATGCAATGAAAGAGCTCACGGGGGCCATCCTGGCCACCGCTTTGGTGTTGTTGGCGGTGTTTGTGCCCGTCACCTTTTTCCCAGGAGCAACCGGGGTGATTTATCGCCAGTTTGCACTCACGATTGTGTTCTCCATCATTGTGAGCACCTTTAACGCTATTTCAGGTAAACCACTGCAATCGGCTTTGCTTCTGGGTGGCGGGAAAACAAATCCCAGCGGTGATCGCTGGATTTTGATTGCTTCTGCTTTTGGGGCTGCCTATGGGTTCCTTTTTGGTGGCTTTGCCTGGTTGCTGTTGTTCGGCGGAGTTGGAGCCCTGGCAGGTGCGAATTTGCAGCGTATTTTCCATTGGTTCAATGGTGCTTTTGATCGCCTGGCTAAGGCTTACGGGCGCTTGCTGGAGAGGGCAATTCATTTCCGCCGGATCCTGGTGAGTGTGTTACTCGGCGGGGTTGTACTCACTGGTTTGGCCTTTGTGGCAATTCCCAGTGGCTTCGTGCCCACAGAAGATCAGGGCTATGGACTCGGCATCATTCAGCTCCCCCCTGAAGCCTCCTTGGAGGCCACCATGGATGTGGCTGATCAAGCCCGGAAGATTCTTGCCAAGCAGCCGGAGGTGGTGAGTGGAGAGTTCATTGGTGGTGCTGGATTTAACGGTGGTTCTGTGAATCAGGGCCTGTTCTTTTTTGGTCTCAAACCCATTGATGAACGAACAAAGAAGAACCAATCAGCCCAAGCCATCATCAAGAGCCTGAACCAGGATTTCCAGACCATCAAAGGCGCCAAAGTTTTAGCTCAATCACCACCTGCTGTACCTGGTTTCAGTGCCCAGGGTGGGTTGTCATTCCAGTTCAATGATTTGAGCAATGGTGGCTACAGTTTTACCGAGCTGTTGCAGATGGCAGATCAGCTGATTGCTAAAGCCAAAGAGAGTGGTGACTATTTCAACCTTTACACCCAGTTTGTGAGTGATGCGCCGGTGTGGCGGCTAGAGCCTGATCGTGATCGCATGGCTTCGTTGGATGTTGATTTTGCAACGGCCATGCAGGGGCTTGAAGCGGTTTATGGCGGCAGTTTTGTCAATCAAACCTATGAGAATGGTCAGTATCGCCAGGTGTATGTGCAGGCCGAAGGCG
>WTHL01000218.1 GCA_011523155.1 Synechococcus sp. PL34863bin_39
TTCTGCAGAAGCTGGCGCGCTTCCTGATCGTTGAGGTTCTGGATCTGGTCGCCCAAAGCACCGATGGCGGCGGTTCGAATCCGTGCATTGGAGGAGCGGGCTGCTTCCCTTAATGCTTCAGGCGCTTTGGCTCCCACGAAGGAAAGCCCCCAGCTCGCCAGTCCGGTTTGCATCGGGCTGTTGTCTGGGTCCACCAGAATATCCAGCAAACCGGTCACTGCCTCCGCGCCGATCACTGCCATCGCGCCGACGGCCGAACCCTGGACCACCGGATCCACATCATTGAGCAAGGCCCTCAACAGGTAGGGCAGTGCTCGTTGATCGGCGATCAGGGTGAGTGTTTTGGCGGCGGCACGGCGGACGGTGACGTTCTCGTGCTCGCACATGGCCGTGCAGAGTGCAGGCACCGCAACCGTGCCGACGCTGCCGAGGCTTTCCGCAAAGGTGAGCCGCAACAGACCGCGGCGATCTCCCAGGCCCGCCACCATTCGTTCAATGGCTGCGGTGTCGTTGGCAGGCCGTTCGCCCTGACGCAGCTGATCTTTCAGTTCGTTGGCCAGTTGTTCAGCTTCCTCCTCACTCAGCTGAACCGGTTCAGCGCTGGTCAACGAAGCAGGGACGTCGGTCACGGAATAGCTGGTGCAGCCTTCCATTATCCGTTTCTCACATCGCTAATGTCGCACCTCTGCACTGAATGTTGTGACCTGCTTCGTTCTCTCCCACAACCTTCAGATCCGGAGCGATCAGGTACCACCGCTGGCTTTCCCTCAACTTACTGTTGCTTTGCAGCAGTACTGCCCATCGGTGAGAACGGCCGAAGCCCTCGAGCATCCGCATTGGAAGCTCCGTTTGGAATCCGATGCTGCACCTGCCGACTTCGCAAAGGAACTGGCCGCTGGTTGGCGATCAGTTCGCCGTTCGCTGGGTCATGACGACAACCATGCGGTGTTGGCTCTGGGCGGACGCAAAGACACGCAAGGAAACCCGGGAGCACCCCTTCAACAGGGTGGATGGGGTGTGGACGTGGTGGAAACCGTCGATTCCGCCGGTTTCCTGCAAGCCATCAACTGGTCTGGACTAACAGCGGGGCGACCTGCTGATGGCGTGTTTGAGGTGATCAATCAGCCGGGCTGATGTCAACGCTTGCCGCGGCCTCTGCGACGCTTCGGCTTGCTTGGTGCCTCTTGGGTTGCAACGTTGGAGGTTTCTTCGGCAGTCGCTCGTGGTGCCGGGTCAACTGAAGTATTCACCTCTGTTTTTTCTTTGGTAACCGATGACGCGTTCCCATAGTCGAAACCGACGTACTCGACGTTCAAGCCAAGTTGGTGGGTGAACTGCATGCTCCGGCTCAGTTGGTTGAGGGGCACACGGACCTTGCGTGACATCCAGGGGCGTGAACCCGGGCGGATCCCAGTACCCACAGCGATGGACGAACTGTGCAGAGGTCCCATGCAAGTCCAGAAATTCTCACTGGAACATTGCCGTACATCGGGTGTAATTCCAGGCTTTCGCAATCTTCCTTACGAGAATGCAGGCCTCTGAACCAGTCCTGACGGTTCCTGCAGAATCACTGCCATCACAGGACGAAAAGATGGCCGGTGCCCTCGACAACATCCACCCTGGTCTGTCGCAAGAGGAAGCGATTCGTCTTCTCCTGTTGCCCGTTGAGGCGCTCGACTCGCAGAGCGATCCCTACATGGCGGCCGCCCACCTGATCAACTTCCCTGGTCAGCAGACCGAAGAGGCCCTGATAAAGCTGGTGCGTGACTCGGAGCAGGCTCAGCCCAGACGGTTGGCACGCCGTAAGGCCGTTGAAGTCCTCGGGCGACTTGGATGCCGTTCGGCTTTGCCCTCGATTGCCGCATGTCTCAGCAGTGATGATCCTTATCTAGTGGAAAATTCCGCTGTTGCCCTGCAGCAGCTAAAAAGCACCGATCCAGAGGTGCATCAACAACTCAGCAACCTTCTTGCAGACCCTGCTCAGAACCGCCGTGTGCTGATTCAGAGCCTGGCCGGGCTTGGTGTGGAGGCGGCGTTGCCAGAGATTCAGGCACTACAGGCTGCTGAGGTTCCCGGTGTGCGGGGTGCGGCGATCAGCGCGGTGGTGCAGCTAGGTGGCCCCCGTGATCAGCTCACGGATCTGGCTCAGCAGATGCTGCTCCCCAATCAGATGGATCGTCAGTCGGCGATTCAGGACGCGATCAATGCAGGCGGGTATGAATTGTTGGAGGAGATCATGCGCTCCCCCGTTTCACCCGTGTTCCGCATGCGTGCGTTGCGAGCGCTCTGGTCGCAGGCTGTTGATGCTGAGAGCGGTCTGGACCTTCTCACGGTTCTCGATGGCCTGATCGAAGACCGGCCCCAAGCGCTTCAGTTAGTGCATGCCTACGACCAGGAGCCGACGGATGCCTTCCTGGTGCAGGAGTTTTTCGGCACCGATT
This sequence comes from Synechococcus sp. PL34863bin_39, assembly GCA_011523155.1. The sequence continues at coordinate 2,442 of WTHL01000218.1, forward strand.
TCAGCCGCAGTTATCTGGCTTTGCAAACCCTGCAGCAACGCAGTGCCGTCGAACTCTGGCCGCTGCTACTTCAGCGCTGGCAGGAAGAAGCCCACAACGACTACGGCGCCCATTATTTCTTCGTGCGCCTGTTCGGTTCACTGCAAGGCTGGCCGCTCGAGGCGTGCTCTGTGATTCGAACGTGGCTGGAGGAGGCGATCGTCACTCGTCGGCCCCAGTTCATGAAATCAAAGCCGGCCGCTGTGCTGGCGCTGGCCGCTTTGGGTGCTGAGGCACCCGACGACAGTTGGCTGGATCCGGATCAGACCCCCTTCTGGGAGGTTCGTTATGCCGCACTGATGTCGGCATCCAAAACTCAGGCGGAGCGATCGCTCTCGGATCCTGAGCCGTTTGTGGTCGTCAAGGCTCAGGCGGTGATCGCATAAAAAAGGGGCGGTTAAAACCGCCCCCCTGTGATGACTTGCGTCAACCCTTCGGCTGAGAATCAGGCGAGGGAGTTGATCACGTAGTCGAGAGCAGCGTTGTACTCGGTCAGAGCCTGGGGGCTCAGGTCGCGAGGAGCGCAGC
>WTHL01000210.1 GCA_011523155.1 Synechococcus sp. PL34863bin_39
GCCCACCCCTTCGGCGATGCGCTGTTCGATCGAGGCCCAGACCGCCGCAGCATTGCGTTGACGAACGGTGATCGCCGTTGTTGATCCCGGGCGCGTCGTGTCGATCCCGTCGACGAAGGCTGAGGGTTGAGTCGGTCCCAGGGGCTGGGCATCGGCGAGGCCGACCTGGAGTGGTCCCCACAGCAGAAGGAGGAGGTTGCGGGCACTGCCCAGCTCCCTCGCCCGCCCCTCGAGCAGCAGCCGAAGCATCAGGTTCTCAGGCGGAGGCGTCAGCAGGGCCTCGATCAGCTGAAGATCGTTGCTGATCTGCTGCAGGCCACTGGTCAGCAACCATTGGCCAACCCCCATGGCGGGTCTGGGCTCAGGAGCCCGGCCGTTGTCACGGTGAAGACGCACACACCGGCCTCCATCCAGGATTGTTGCGATTGCGGCACGCAGTGTGGCGGTGTCGGGATCCTGGAGCAGGCCCTCGCAATCCAGGCTGAGAATGGACTCGGTGTTGATCGGAAGCGAGGCCGGCAGCAGCAGGAGCAAGGGGGAGGGCTGCCAGTGCGCACGCAGACGTCGCAGTTCCTGATCAAAAAGGGCGAGGTGTTCAATCCGCCCGACCGACCAGATCACGAGGCGAGGGTGACTGACCAGGTCGTCGTCCCGCAGCCTGACCACCAGCTCCGGATCACTGGCTGTGAGGCGCAGGGCCAGGGATTCACCCAGCAGGGCAGGCGCCAACAGAAGAATCTCAGCTTCGGCAGCGTTCAACAGGCACCTGCGAGGTCATTTCGGCCAAGCTAACGAGCATTTCGTGATCGCTCCAGTGCCAGCCTCAATCAGCTGCTGCGTCGACCGTTGAGTTGCAGGGTGTAGGACTCGATTCTGTAGCCGGTGGCTGCCTCGATCTGGGCCAGGAGATCAGGGGGAAGCTCAACGTCGATGTCTTCAATCTGGCCACTGTCGAGACAGGTCAGATGGCTGTGGGGATCACTCCGGTAGCCATAAAGCCGTCCATTGGCGCGATCAAGACACTCGATCACTCCTGCCGACTGCAGAGCTTCCAGGTTCTGATACACCGAGGTGTGGCCGATGCTTCGACCACGGGCATTCAGTTTCTCGAAAATGTCGCGAGCACTCATGTGACTTGCTTCTGACCAGAGCAGGTCGAGCACCATCCGCCGCTGACGGCTGAGACGCATCCCCAGCTGTCGGCAACGTTCAAAGGCACCTTGAGCGCCGGAATTGCTCAGGGGCGTTCCGACGGGTTGATGGTGGCTGGATGCGCCCGACACAACCTTGCGCGGAATCACTTCATCTTAGGGTCTGGATCAACGGTTCGATTGAACCGCCTGATCAGGCCAGACCACCTGACGTCGTGAACGCATCCTGGAGCCGTCCGCTGCCGATCGCATCGATGGCTTCGGACAGGTCGACCCGACCGTCGTAGAGGGCCCGGCCGACAATCACGCCAGTGACCCCACGGGCCTCCAGGGCCAGCAGGGCCAGCAGGTCCGCCATGCAGCCAATCCCCCCCGAAGCGATCACCGGAACGGAGCTTGCCTCCGCCATGGCGCGCAGGGCCTCCAGATTCGGCCCCGCCAGGGTCCCATCGGTGGCGATGTCAGTACTGATGATCGCCGCGATGCCGCATGCACTCAACTCGGAGGCCAGGTCGGTGGCTTCAACGGTGCTCTCTTCGATCCAGCCGCGGGTGGCGACCTTGCCATCCCTGGCATCGATGCCCACGATCACCTTCCCCGGGTAGCGACTTGCGAGGTCTTTCACCAGATCTGGGTTCTCGATGGCGACGGTGCCGAGGATGACGCGATCAAGTCCACAGCTCAGCAGCGATTCGGCCCGTTCCGCTGAACGAACCCCTCCACCGAGCTGCACGGGAATGGACAAGGCCTCGGTGATTGCCCTGACACTGGCGTCGTTGACGGGGTCACCGCTCCTGGCGCCGTCCAGATCCACCAGGTGGAGTCGCGTTGCACCCTGACGCTGCCAGCTGAGGGCCTGGGCCACAGGATCGTCACTGAAGCGGGTGACCTGGTCGTAATCCCCCTGGTGGAGTCGCACGCAGGCTCCACCCAGCAGGTCGATGGCGGGGATGATCTCCATGGGGAGGTAATCACTTCTCCCCATCCTGCAGTGCGGGGCATGGCCCACGCTTCAATGGCGCCAGCGCAGAGTCCTCGATGAAGATCCTGGTGATGGGCGGCACCCGCTTTGTGGGCAAGCCCCTGGTGTCATCTTTGCTCCGACAGGGGCACAACCTCACCCTGTTCACCCGTGGTCGTCAGCCGGCACCGGAGGGGGTGACCCATGTCACCGGAGATCGAAGCGATGGGAAGGATCTCGCCCAGCTGCAGGACCAGTCCTTCGACGTGATCGTCGACAGTTCAGGCCGCACCCTTGATGACACGCGAGCGGTGATCGCGGTGACAGGGGCTCCGCGCCATCGCTTTCTGTATGTGAGCTCAGCTGGGGTCTACGCCGGGTCCGATCAGTGGCCCCTCGACGAGGACGCTCCCCTCGATCCCGCCAGCCGCCATTCCGGCAAGGCCGACACCGAAGCCTGGCTTCTGAAGGAGGGAATCCCCTACACCAGTTTCCGCCCGACCTACATCGTCGGCCCCGGTAACTACAACCCGGTTGAGCGCTGGTTCTTCGATCGGGTCTGTCACAACCTCCCCGTTCCGCTTCCGGGTGATGGCAGCACCATCACTCAGCTCGGTCACGTTGATGACCTCGCCGATGCCATGGTGCGCTCCCTTGGTGTGGATGCGGCCACGAATCGCATCTACAACTGTTCATCGCGTCGCGGCATCACCTTCGCCGGCATCGTCAAGGCAGCTGCCCTGGCCTGTGGCAAGTCTCCCGATGCTGTCGATGTCCGCCCGTTCGATCCCAGCGGTCTGGATCCGAAGGCCCGCAAAGCCTTCCCCCTGCGTCTCAGCCATTTCCTCACTGACGTGAGCAGGGCGGAACGGGAGCTTGCCTGGAGTCCGCGCTACGACGCGGTGTCCGCAATCCGCCACAACTATGAGCTGGATTACAGCCAGCGGGTTGGTGCGACTCCCGATGTCAGTGGAGATGCTGCGCTCATCGGTTCGATCTGAGGTAACCGAGTGCCGAGTGCAGGGCCAGAGCCAGGGAGGGCCAGAACAGCCACCAGCCGATCTGGTGCAGTCCGGCAACCGTCGCGCTGTCTCCCCAGCTGCCTGGCCACAGCAGAAGCAGCAGGCTGACGAACTGCAGCACGGTCTTGGCTTTCCCCAGCCGGGAGGCTGGAGCGCCGTCACTGGCATCACGGCGCCAACCCGAAATCAGCATTTCCCGGGCCAGCAACAACCAGATTGACCACAGCGGCAGACCTCCACTGGCAGCCAGCCAGAGCAATGGTGCTGTCAGGAGCACTTTGTCGGCGAGTGGATCCAGCCGAGCTCCCCAGCTGCTGCCTCCCCCTGCTTTCCGGGCCATCCAGCCGTCGAACGCGTCGCTGGCACCACCGGCCACAAGGAGACACCACGCCATTGACTCTTGCTGAAGCAGCAGGCAGAGCAGAAGCGGTAGCCCTGCGGCGGCGCGGAAGACGGTGAGGCGGTCGGCCCAGGTGCGCCATCGGTTGGTCAAGATCAGAATGCAGGCAATCGCTTGCGATCCATGGTGCTCCAGCAGACGGTCGGCGACGTGATGAGCAGCCCGGTTCTCCGTGTCAGGCCTGACACCGAGCTCAGGGAAGCCGTGGCGTTGCTCAGTGAGCACCATGTCAGTGGTCTTGCCGTCGTCAACGACGCCGGTGAGTTGATCGGCGAACTGACGGAACAGCACCTGATGGTGCGTGAGCGCGGCCTGGATGCAGGTCCCTACGTGATGCTGCTCGACAGCGTCATCTACCTGCGCAACCCACTCAACTGGGACAAACAGGTGCACCAGGTGCTGGGGACCACTGTCAAGGACCTGATGAGTCATGACAGCCATGCCTGTGCCGAGTCGCTGCCTCTGCCGAAAGCAGCAGCGCAACTGCATGCAGGAAGCACCCAGCGCCTCTATGTGGTGGATTCAGGCCAACAGCCGATCGGTGTGATCACCCGTGGCGATGTGGTCAGAGCCCTGGCGCTTCACGACGTCTGATGTCCCGGTTCACCGGCATTGTCAGGGCAGTGCCGGAAGCAGGGGCGGTGGAGCCGGGGGAGACACCCCTGGAGACGGAGACACCAGGGGCGGTGGCAGCGGCGCTGCGAACGATTCCACCGCCGCATCCGGCACGACAGTGGAGTTCAGGTTGCCATCGTTGCCGGATTCGGGGGGCCACCATGCCGACTCGTCGATCACAACCGGGGGTGGCAGATCCGGAGGCAGCAGCGGGCGGAGGCCCGGCCTCAGGGCCTGACCTGCCGGCGTCAGATCGTTGCCTGTCAACCGGTCGGGCACTAGATCAGCCTGGGGCCTCTCTCGCAGCACCAGGGGATCCGCCGTGATCGGGGGCTCGGGAAGCGGGGGGCGTCCCACCTCTGCGGGATCGGATTGCGATGGTCCCTCAGACGGTCGGTATGGACCCGTCGTCGGGCTCCAGATCATCCTCGCCACAGGTTCAACGCCCTGTTCCATCACCCGGTTCAGACCTGCCAGCGAACGGTCGACCAGGCGCCCGCCGAGCCATTGAGCACAGTCGATCGGACCCGTGCAGCGATTGCCCAGTCGCACGTTCAGGCCGAGGTCGGCCATCAGCGTGCCCCGAAGGTCGGTCCCGCGCCTGCTCAGTCGCAACAGATAAGGCACATGCACAAAACTTGTGGCACCGCCGCTGATCCAGTTGGCATCCTCGTCAGTGAATCCCTTGACACCAGGAATGATCAGACGGCTCTTGGAGGCGTGGTCAGGCAGATAGGCACTGACCAGACCCCGCCGGCGCGCCAGGTCTCGCGTTTGCTCAAGCGTCAGGCCGTCCCGGCTCATCAGCATCTCCAGGCGGCCGTCCTGACGCAGTCCGTAAATCATCCGGATCCGCGGCAGGTAGTAGCGGATCCTCTGCCCCATGCTGATGCTGTAGGCCCCCTTGTAACTCGGTGGGGCTGCCTGCAGGTCGTTGTAGACGCTGTGCAATCCCCCGATGAAGGTGTCGTAGGCCTTGGCCCGGGCATCGCTGAGTTCGCCGTAGCCGAAATCAACCTGGCCGTCGTGCCGGATCCCGATGAAGGCCCGCTGGCGTGCCGCACTGCGATTGCGTCCTCGCCAGACCCGTCGGCCGAATTTGAGATCACCGAGGGGCACGGTCACCTCCCTGCCGTCGGACTCGAGATGGCGCTCATACATCGGTCCGGTGACAAACGCCAGTGCGCTTGGGTCGGCATAGGCCTCGGCTTCCCGGTCCCAGCCCTCGAGCAGCCCAAACCGCACCTTGCGCGGGTCGAGGTCAAAGGCATAGACCTCGGCATCGGGCACATAGCGGAAGGCCCCCCCGGCCTCCCCGAGCGCGCTGAAGCTGCTGTCCGGGCCCGTTTCGCCGGGTCCGGGTGCGTTCGGGGCGAGGGCCACGAGCGTGACCCATCCGAGGACCGGAAGGCCAAGGAGCCACCAGCGTCGGCGCTGGAACGGCGAACGTCGTCGTCTGCGGGGCTGACGGTCGCGTCTGGGCTTGATCGCCGCACGATTCCGCGAACCAGGTCTGGGAAGGGTGCGTGTCATCCGGTCAACCTGGTGCGACGAGAGGTGGAGGAGGGCTCCAGCCAGGGCGACACTGTGCCATCAGCCACCAACCATTTTCGGTAGCGCCGATCGCAGGGATGGCCTCCGGTGAGCTGTCCGAAGGCCGGCAGAAGCAGTCGTTGCTGGTCGCTGTCAAAGGGAAAGCACGGCACCCGCAACCGGTCATACCCTCCATGAATTGAGGCGACAGGATGGATGTGACCACAGACATTCAGCAGCGCTGTCTCGGTGTCGTGGTCCGGGGTTTCAGGCTCATGGCTGAGCCAGAGCCGGCCAAGCCTGAAACTGCTCTGCTGGGGAAGCCCCTCGAGCACGCTGCAGCGATCGTGATTGCCTCCGATCAACATCACCTCGCAACCGCAGAGTTCCGGCAGGGAGGCGAGGGTGTCCCGCAGGGCAGAGGTGAGCCCTGCGCGGCCGTGAATCAGATCACCCAGCACGAGCAGACGCTGCGGCGCCAGATCACTGCAGAGACGGAGCAGTGGATTCAGTGTGCCCCGGTCCTGATCACTGGGTAGCGGGATCCCATGGGCCTGGAACACCTCGGCCTTGCCGAGGTGCAGGTCCGCCACCATCAGCTCACGGCTGCAGGGCCGCCAGAGTGCCTTGTCCGGGAGGAAAACAAGCTCCTCATCACTCCATTGCCAGGTGTGACCTAACCCCGGCATTCGGCTCCTTTCCCTGTCCCGTCAATCGGCATCGGCCCATCTTGACGGCTTCTCTTCTCCAGCACCACCGCTACGAGGCAAGACGTGGCAACCTGTCGTGAGCCGCTCCTTCAGTCGATGACCATGGCCCTCCTGATCGCACTGGCTGGATCCCTTGTGGCCATGGGATTGATCGTGCGCCGCCTGGATCAGGGTTGAGCCATATCGCTGAAGCAGCGGTTCACGTCAGGCTGCTGTGTCGACGCAGTCCGTCCTCGATCAGAAATGTTGCCAGGCTGCTGCAGCTGCGGCCTTCGTCGAGGGCCTGTTTTTTCAAGCGTCCGATCACACCCGAAGGGAGCGTCACATTCAGCCGCTCCGATTCAGCCGCCTCGGCCACTTCGGCTGCCGTCGGATTGGTCTGCTCGCTGGCGAGCCGATCCTGGAGTTCGCTGAGAAGAGAATGGAGAATGGACACGAGGGCGTAACGAGATCGCCCCATTACCGTAACGAGGCCGTGTTTTTCTGGTTTCGGACTGGCAGGCGTTAATCTGGCTCGGTTGATTTTCTGGTCTGCATGCAAACCCTGGCGTTGAAGCTTGCTCCCGGCCAGGATCTGCGTGAAGCCCTCGAGACGCTGGCACGCACCAACAACGTCTCCGGCTACGTGCTCGGCGTTGTCGGTAACTTGTCGCGCGCCAGTTTTCAATGCCCGGGGCGCGAAGCTCCCAACGTTCTGGAAGGTGATCTCGAGATCATCACGCTGCAGGGACATTTCTCTCCCAATGGTGCCCACCTGCACCTCAGCCTTTCGGATGGTGCCTGCCAGGTCTGGGGCGGGCATCTTGAACCTGGAACGCTGGTCCTGAAAGGTGCCGATCTGCTGGTGGGTCTGCTGGACCAGGCGCTTCCCACCCAGCCAACGGACCTGCACCCTGCTCCGGTGCCGGACATCCCCCAGCCCGACAGGTGGACCTCCTCCAGCTCTCGCGTCGAATCCAACCCTCGGGTCGAAATCGCCGTCCTCCCTGGTTGTCCCTGGTCAGCACGTGCCCTGCGCCTGCTCCGCAGTCTGTCGATCGAGCACAGGGTGACCACCGTGGACACCGATGACCTGTTCCAGGTCATGCACCAGCGCAGTGCCATGTCGACCTTTCCCCAGGTCTTCATCGACGGCGCGGTGATCGGTGGTTATGACGACCTTGCTCAGCTGCATGCTGAGGGTGCGCTGGCGTCACTTCAGTGAGTTCCGGCCCCGCGGCGGATCAGTCATCCAACGGCGATCTGTGGTCGCACAAGCCCTGGTGGTGCCAGCCATGGACCATCGTTCTGACCGGATGTGCCGTGCCTTTGTTCGGCTGGCTCCTGTTCGGCTGGCTCTGGCTGACGCTGGTGCTGTCGGTTGCCGTTCTGGGCTGGTGGCTCGTGTTTCTTGTGCTGGCACCAGCCGCTTATCGCCAGGCACTCACTGACGTGGATGGCGACAGTGGAGATGGGGGCAATCGCCCCGATTAGAGCAACACACTGGAAAGGTGGAGATCATCCGCGCTTCTGGAGACGTTCACGCTGTTTCGCGTCCATCAGTTCGGTCTCAAGCTGCTCGATCAAGCGACTGACCAAGGACTGGAATTCCGGCTGGCAGCCGCGAAAGGCCGCTTTATGGCGAATCGGTTCATTGCGGGTGCGCAGATCCGTGAGCATCAGTTCCAGAGCATCAATGCTGGCGTTGCTGTTCATCGCTGTGATCCACGTTCAGGCGAGGTTATGACAGGGGCAGAGCCTGGAGGTAACCACCGGCCCGCACCACCTGGAGGGGTGTCGCAAACAGGTGGCTCAACGCAGGTCCGTTGAGGACCTCCTGTGGAGCTCCGTCGAGCACCACAGCGCCTTGGCGGAGTCCGATGACTCGGTGGATGTCCGGAATCACCGAATCGAGCTGGTGCGTGATCATCACGATGGTCGTTCTCTGCCTGCAGAGCCTCGTCAGGCTTTGAAAAAGCTGATGTTTGGCCTTCAGGTCGAGCCCGTTCGTGGGTTCATCCAGCACCAGGACGCGGGGGGCATGGACCAGGGCACGGGCAATCAGAGCCCGCCGCCGCTGACCGTCGGAGAGGGTGCCAAAGGGTTGCTCAGCCAGGTCAGCGAGTTCCAGCTCTCCCAGAAGCGCGTCGACCCTGCGTTGCTGCGCCTGGCTTGGGCTCTGCTTGTACGGCACTCCGATCGAACCGAACCAGCCTCCATGCACGAGGCTTCGCAGTCTGATCGAGTCAGCCACCCTCCGCTCCAGTTCAGCGGAGACCATCCCGATGTTGCGCCGGAGCATCCATTGCTTGGGGAGGGATTCCCCGAACAGTTTCAGTGTTGAACCGGGTTTGACCACAGGATGGATGCTGCGATCGATCAATCGAACCAGCGTGCTCTTCCCCGATCCATTCGGGCCGAGGATGGCGGTGTGCTGGCCGAGGTTCAGGGTCAGACTGAGGTTGTAGAACACACGACTGGTCTCCAGCCAGGCTTCAACCGCTTCGAGTTCGAGCCAGGGTTGCCAAGGATCAGTCACTGAAGGCGTTTCGATGGCATCTGTCTGTTCGCAGTGTGGCTCGCGGTCCTGGCGGGCAGACCGTTCCCTGGCCGGCCGATTGGTCTGCACCCGATGTGGGGCCCTGCAGGGAGCGTCAGGGACTCGGATTCAATCGCGCCAGAGGGGTCAGTCCCGTCCGGGCATTCCCTGGTGGGTCTGGCTTCTGCTCGGTCTTGCCCTGGTGCTGCTGATGCAGGCGATTTGACGGCTGGTGAAGCCTTGTTCAGATCAGCTCCGGATGCAGGGGATCACCCTTGAACGGTCCGATCACGGCTGATGTGATCCAGCCTCCATAGAACTGTCCGGGCTGGGGATCCACCTGCTCGCCCTCGAGATAACAGGCATCCACCAGTCGTGGATACAGGCTGATCCAGTTTTTCAGCAGCTTGAAACCCTCTGTTGGGTTGGGGTAACTCCAGCCGGCTCGCTCTCTGCGTTCGTTCCCATCGGGACAGCTCAGGCTCCAGTCACTGGCCAGTCCTTTCCATTCACAGAAGCTGGGACGTCCGCTTGTCGGATGCAGGGTCCCCGGTTGGAAGGCGGACGGCGGGAGATAGATCGTGGGCGGATGGAAGGTTTCGCAGACACGGATGAATGTGTCGGAGACAGCAATGGGCGATCCGGCGATCTCCACCAGCACATCCCCCCGTCGTTGTTCAATGCGGGGGGGTCTCGGATAGTCACAGACCCGTTCGGCAGCCATGGCGAGCAATCGCTTGCTTCGATGATGGACCAGTTCAGGCTTGATCGGATGACAACGGACGCATCAGCTCAACCGGTGGTGATCCTCGGAGGCTTTCTGATCACGACTGAGGCCTATCAGCCGATGGCCGACTGGATCCGCCAGCGCGACGACTGCGACGTGGTGGTCATTCCTGCGAGCCGTATCGACTGGTTGCTCACCTCGTGGGCCTTCGGCTGGAGGCGTCTGCTTGATCGTGTCCACGCTGAAGTGAGCTGTCTGGCAGCAGGATCCCCCACCGGTCGTGTCACATTGATCGGGCACAGCTCCGGTGGCGTGATGTTGCGGTTGTACTTGAGTGACCGCTCGTTTGCTGGGCGTCGTTATGGCGGCGCCGGGATGTGCAATCGTCTGATCACTCTGGGCAGCCCCCATCAGGCCAGACGGGCGACTCCGTTGCGCGCCATGGTGGATCGGGAGTTTCCTGGAGCAGCCTTCCCCGGCGTCGACTACATCGCGGTGGCCGGCACGCTCGATCCGATATCGTCAACGGCCAGTGCATTCAGCCGTCGAACCGCTGCCAACAACTACAGAAGCATTGTCGGGACCTCAGAGGTGGAGGGAGATGGCCTGGTCCCCGTCACCTCCGCCCTCCTCCAGGGTGCACGTCATCTCGTGCTTCCCGACACGGCCCACGGTGGCTTCTTCGGCTCCAGCTGGTACGGCAGCAACGATCGACTCGATCAGTGGTGTAATCAGGTGCTGTGATCAGATCGGCCGGTAACCGAACCAGTCCGGCATGAAATCGGTGGACGTCTGCCCAGGTGTGGGTTCCAGGTGGATTTGCCACCCCTGAAGCTGATCAATCGGCAGACAGTTGTCAACGCCCCCCACGTTGTCGACGGCGTGGAGGTCATCCTTGTGCGGTTGCGCACTGTCCCTCAGCCAGCGACGCTTGGCGCGAGACTTCGCGGCCTGGGCTGATGGGGCCACGAGGCAACCGCATTGGTGCAGTTCCAGCAGGGAGCGCGGGTCGTACCCACCCATATTCACGAACCAGAGTTTCTGACCTGCATTGGGCTCGGGCTTTGCAGTGCTGGTTGTTTCATCGGCTGAACAGCCCCTCGGCAGCAGGTGGATGGTGTGGCCATCCACGCAGCGCAGTTCCACATAGCTGTCGATGTGCAGACCGCGTCGCAGGCCGAACCACTGACGCTTGAGTTCCGGAATGGTGGCGTCAATGGATGTGCCCACCACCCATCGCACGTCGTGGAGCTCAACATGGCATTGGGCAGCGCGTCCCCCGAGCACGACCAGAAATAATCGGGGCGCCTCGTCGCGATGCACGGGAGCCGGCATAGGCACAGTGAGCAGTGGGCCGGACCGTAGCGTTTAAGGATGCGATGTGACAGCTGCGGTGAGACCGGCCCGATTCACTACCGCGTCTCAACCCGAGCGGATCGTGGCTGGCGGATGGTTTGCCCGAAATGCTGGGCTCTGGTGCAGCTGCAACCTGGCTATCGCTATGGGGGGACTCGCAAGGCCAACCGCCGTCTGCGCAAGCGCTGAGTTGTTGGACTGCAAGACCAGACTGACCAGACTGATGCGGTGAACAAGTCTCAACTGGCCTTGGGAGGCTTTTTGGGCTTGGTCACAACAAACTCATCGGTCAACGCAAGGGCGTCAGAACCACGCTGTTCAGCGATGAGTTGGTCAATCCTGTTGTCCCACCAATGCAGAATTCGAGGATCGAGGCCCGAACCGTTGTCGTCAGGTGCACCTGTCCTGCTGGTCATCACCGCGAGTGACGGCGCTTCAGTCAACAGCGAACTTGCCAGTGGCTGGCGCTGTGAGTGGTTTTGCTGACTTGGGCACGAATGACAATCGCTGCGTCTGCGCGGAAGCCGCAGGTGAGGGGTCAC
>WTHL01000298.1 GCA_011523155.1 Synechococcus sp. PL34863bin_39
CTCCTCAAGCGTTTTGAGCAGCGCATTGGCCGCTGACTCGGCCATGGCCTCAGGATCCTCAATCACCACCATGCCTCGGGGCGACTCCAGTGGCTGTCGCGCCAGAAAGCGGCTGACATCGCGGATCTGCTCAAGGCGAACCTGGGGTGGCGTGCGCTTGCTCACACCAGCCTCTTCAGCGGCAGAGCGGACGATCAGCTTGCCCTGGTGGGAGTAGGTGGGTTCGACCCAGAGAAGATCGGGGTGATTGCGGGCCTCCAGGCGGCGACGTTCCCGCAGGTCGGCCTGCCCTTCACCGAGCAGACCCTCAAGAAAGCGCAACGCGGCCATGCGTCGTCCGACGCCGTCAGGTCCGGTGAAGAGATACGCGGGGGCCACCCGCTGGCGTTCCAGCGCAGCCTGAAGAAGCGCAACAGCCTGATCCTGAGCCACCAGACCGGCGAACAGGGGGTCCATCAGCAGAGCTCCATCAGCACGGGTCCATCAGGGCCAGCTTCAAGCGCTCCTGGATCGCTGCCGTCACCAGCGCCGGAGCCCGTGAGGCATCAATCCTGCTCCAGTTGCGACGTGCCGCAAGGGACGCGAATCCGTCGCAGACCCGTTGCAGAAACGCCGAGCCGGCAGCCTCGATCCGATCATTCACCTGATCCATCCGGCGCAGGAGACTGTCCTCAAGGGGGAGGCTGAGCCAGAGGGTCACATCAGGCTGCAGTCCTCCGGTTGCAATCGTCTCCAGCTGAAGAATGAGATCCCGGTCGAGGCCACGCCCATAGCCCTGATACGCCAGTGTCGATCCTGCAAAACGATCGCTGATCACCCAGTCACCACGCTCAAGAGCAGGACGAATCACCCGGTCGACGTGCTGGGCACGATCAGCCGCGTAGAGGAGCAACTCAGCGGTGGGAACGGGGGCCGAGCCGTCTGGGGGCGTGAGCAGAAGCTGCCGCAGGGCAAGACCGAGGGGTGTACCGCCGGGTTCCCGCGTCTGAATGAGCCGGGCTCCAGCAGGCATCAGGCCACTCTCGGGGAGCCAGTCCGTCAGATGGCGAAGCTGTGTTGTCTTGCCACAGCCATCAATTCCGTCCACAACGAGAAAGCGTCCACGCATGGTTGGACTCGTCATGGCAACCGAAGGCTCAGGGCATTGAGCACAACGGTGATTGAACTGAGCGCCATGAGCAGAGCCGCCAGCGGCGGCGACAGCAACAGCCCGAATCCAGGGAGCAGTACACCCGCGGCGAGGGGGAGAGCCAAGAGGTTGTAGCCGAAGGCCCAGACAAGGTTCTGGCGGATTTTGGCCATGGTGCGCTGCGCCAGCTGAAGCGCCTCCGGCACCGCTTCAAGGCGGTCCCCGAGCAGCACAAGATCCGCGGTGTCCTGGGCGATCTGGGTGCCGGTACCCACCGCGATGCCGAGATCAGCCGCGGCCAGTGCAGGTGCGTCGTTGATGCCATCACCAACCATGGCCACGCTGCCGGTGCGTCGATACGCCTCGAGTTGTTCAAGCTTCTGCTCCGGCAGAAGCTGCCAGGCAAGCTGATCGGGCGCGAAGCCCAGCACCTCGCCGAGGCGTTGCACCGAGGACTGGCGATCTCCGCTGAGCATGGCGAGCGCGAGCCCCTGCCCGCGCAACCGCCGAAGGGCAAGGGCCGCGTCAGGACGCAGGCGATCGTCGACGCCGATCAGTCCTAAGGGCTGGTCTCCCTGGGCGACTGCCACAAGGGACTGACCCTTTGCCGTCGCCTGATCCAGTGCCTGCTGGAACGTGTCTGACAAGACCACCCCCTCACGCCGGAGCCACTCAGGCGAGCCCACCCGCACGACGCCATCCACACCCTCCAGCTCACCGGAGATGCCGGCCCCCGGAATGGTGCGGGTGTCCAGGGCCGGAATCAGGGAGAGATGACGGCGCTGGGCCTCCTGTAGCAGGGCATGGGCGAGTGGATGGCGACTGGTGTGTTCCACACTCGCGGCCAGCAGCAGGGTGCGGGCGGGATCCTGACTGGCCATCACGTCCGACACCAGGGGACGCCCGAGGGTGAGGGTGCCGGTTTTATCGAACACCACGCGGCTGAGAGACGCCGCAAGCTCAATCACATCCCCGCCCCGGAACAACCAGCCCTGACGGGCCGCCAGGCCTGACGACACCGTGATCACGGTCGGCGTGGCGAGTCCCAGGGCGCAAGGGCAGGCGATCACGAGCACGGCGATCGCCAGCTGCAGTGCAAGGCCCAGCGGGGTCTCGGCCCCAGCTCCGAGGGGTCCGTGGAGACCATGGCCATGGGCGGCGTGCTGATGCGCGGCCTCCATCGGAGCTGCAAGCACCTGGGGCCAGAGCTTGGGGCCCACCTGCCACCAGAACAGAAAGGTGCAGGCAGCGAGGCTGATGACGCCGTAGCAGAAAACTCCGGCAACTCGGTCGGCGAGGCCCTGAATCGGAGCTTTTCGGGCCTGCGCCTGCTCGACCATGGTGATGATGCGGGCGAGGGCTGTGTCCGCTCCCACGGTCCGGACATCCAGCAGCAGGGTCGCTTCGAGATTGAGGCTGCCTGAGCTGAGCTCAGTGCCCGGTTCCGCTTCGAGAGGCAGGGGTTCACCGGTGAGGCTGGAGACGTCAACCGCCGAGCGCCCCTCCACCACCACGCCGTCGACCGGGATCCGATCGCCCGCCAGCAGCTGGATCCGTTCCCCGGGCCGCACCGCTGAAACCGCAACGTCGCGCACGGTGCCATCCGCCATCACCAGCCGGGCCTGATCCGGCTGGAGGGCGGCGAGCTGCTGCAGCGCCCGGCCCGTTCGCACCCGGGCACGCTCCTCGAGAAAGCGTCCGAGGAGCACGAAGCCCAGCAGCATCACCGGCTCGTTGAAGAAACAGGGCCACCCCACCTGCGGCCAGAACAAGGCCACCAGGCTGGCGAGGTAGGCGCTGGTGACACCGAGCCCCACGAGCGTGTCCATGCTCGGTGCCCCGGCGAGAACCGCCTTCCATCCGCTGACGAGAATCGGTCGGCCTGGGCCAAGCAACGCGACGGTGGCCAGGGACGCGTGGAAGAGCAATCCTCCGACGATGGGAAGACTGAGATGGCCCCCTTCGGCCAGGTGACCGAACACAGACAGCAGGAGCAGCACCAAGGCCACCATCAGCTGACGCCACTGACGCCACCAACCCCAGCGTTGCTCGGCGGCTTCGGGGGTGGTGGCCAGCGGCGACTGGGTGCGTGGGCTCGCAGGAAAGCCTCGATCATCAAGGGCTTTCAGAACGCCCTGCAGGGCATCACCATCGCCATCAAGGCTGAGCCAGGCGCTGCGTGTCACGAGATTGACACTGGCCTCCTGAACACCCTGCTGTTCCAGCAGGGTCCGTTCAACGGCCCGGACACAGCCGCCGCATTTCATCCCCTCCACATCCAGAAGAACGGTGGTGTGGGGAGCGACAGCGGGGGAGCGACTCACAGCGGGGTTTAAGACAACTGCACGCTAGTCAGGGCTACGTGCCTCAGGATGGGTGCATTCCAGCAGGCCCGCCGTGCCCCGCAGCAACCGCAACGACAACTTCATCGACAAAAGCTTCACGGTGATGGCGGACCTCATCGTGAAACTGCTTCCGATCAACGCCCGTGCCAAGGAGGCCTACGTCTATTACAGGGACGGCCTTTCAGCCCAGAACGACGGCGACTACGCCGAAGCCCTGGAAAACTACGAAGAAAGCCTGAAGCTCGAGGAGAACCCGATCGACCGTGGGGAAACCCTGAAGAACATGGCGATCATCTACATGAGCAACGGCGAGGAGGACCGCGCCGTTGAGACCTATCAGAAGGCGCTGGAAGAGAACCCGAAACAGCCGTCCTGCCTGAAGAACATGGGGTTGATCTTCGAGAAACGCGGGCGCACAGCCGAGGAGGAGGGACGCCGGGATGAAGCGGACCGCTGGTTCGATCGGGCCGCTGAGGCCTGGACCCAGGCGGTCCGACTCAACCCAGGCGGCTACCTCGACATCGAGAACTGGCTGAAGTCCACGGGTCGCAGCAACGTCGACGTTTATTTCTGATCGTTCTGATTCCCTCTCACTCTTTAGGCCGCTTCACCCTGGCTCCCGACGTCATCCCCGAGCGCCAGCACCAGGGCTTCGGTGATGCGCGAAGCCTCGAGGAGCTCAAGGCCGAGAGACGCAGCCGTGGCGGCAACGCCGCTTCCCTGGGGCACCACAGCCCTGCGGAAACCGAGTCGGGAGGCTTCCTGTAAGCGCAGTTCGAGCTGGGGGACCGATCGCAACTGGCCCCCAAGCCCCAGCTCACCCAGCAGCACGGTGCCCGCAGGAAGCGTGAGGTCCCGGAAGCTGGCCACCACCGCTGCCGCAACGCCGAGGTCGGCCGCGGGTTCCTCAACATCCAGGCCGCCGGCAACAGCCAGATAGCAGTCATAACGCGACAGCGGCAGTCCCATGTGCTTCTCGAGCACGGCGAGGATCTGATGCAGACGGTTGACGGCAATGCCGGTGGCCGTGCGCCGAGGGCTGGCATAACTGGTGGTGCTGACCAGGGCCTGCAGATCCACCACCAGAGGGCGGGTACCTTCACAGGCCACGATCGTGGCGACACCGCTGGCCTGCTCCCCGCTGAGAAACAACTCGCTGGGGTTGCCCACCTCTGCCAGACCCTGACCACGCATCTCGAAGACACCGAGCTCATGGGTGGCGCCGAAGCGGTTCTTCACGGCCCTCAACAGACGATGGCTGGCAAAGCGATCCCCCTCAAAGGTGAGAACGGCATCCACCAGATGCTCCAGCACCTTGGGCCCGGCCAGGACCCCTTCCTTGGTGACATGCCCCACCAACAGCAGAGCGGTGTTCTGACGCTTGGCCAGACGCTGGAGTGCGGCCGCACACTCGCGCACCTGGGCCACCGATCCGGGTGCACTGGTGAGGCTGGCATCGTGCAGGGCCTGGATGCTGTCGATGATCGCCACATCGGGCTTCAACGCCTCCAGCTCTTCGAGAACCAACTCAAGATCCGTTTCTGCGAGCAGCTGCAGATCGGCATGCTGCCCCTGCAACCGCTGCCATCGCAGCTTCACCTGCTGCGCGGATTCCTCGGCACTGACGTAGAGCACCGAGAGATCAGCCCCCATGGCGGTCGCGCTCTGGAGTAGCAGGGTGCTTTTCCCGATCCCGGGGTCACCACCGACAAGCACCAGAGACCCCGGCACCAATCCACCACCGAGAACGCGATCAAACTCGTCATATCCACTGCCCATGCGCCGGGTCGGCTGATCGCCCAGGTCAGCCATGGCGGTGGAACGCCGGGCGACGGGGGCTGCTTGTGGATCGGCTCCGGTCCGACGCCGGCGACCATCCGGCTTGGGCTGGGACTGCTCCACCAGGGTGTTCCAGCTGCCGCAGCTGCTGCAACGACCAAAGAACTGTCGGGTCTGCGCCCCACAGCTCTGGCACACGTACATGGAGACAGATCGGGCCACGGACAGGTACGGAGGAAAGACGCAGGAAGAAGTCGAACTATGAAGAAAACTGGCCTCTGATGAATATCTGAGACCGTCGGGTTCTTAGGTGTTACAAGTTGGCGTAAGACCTGGCCCCGATGACAGTCGCCAGTCCTGGCAAGGAAACCATCCTCGTTGTTGACGACGAGGCCAGCATCCGCCGGATCCTGGAAACCCGTCTATCCATGATCGGGTACAACGTGATCACGGCCTGTGACGGCAATGAGGCGCTGGAGTGCTTCCGAAATACCGAGCCTGATCTGGTCGTGCTCGACGTGATGATGCCGAAGCTTGACGGCTACGGCGTCTGCCAGGAACTCCGCAAGGAATCCGATGTGCCGATCGTGATGCTGACGGCCCTCGGCGATGTGGCGGACCGCATCACAGGCCTTGAGCTGGGCGCGGACGACTACGTCGTCAAACCCTTCAGCCCGAAGGAGCTGGAGGCCCGCATCCGCTGTGTGCTTCGGCGGGTGGAGAAGGAGCAGGTAGCCGGCATTCCCAATTCCGGTCTGATCCAGGTCTCAGACCTGCGCATCGACACCAACAAACGCCAGGTGTTCCGTGCCGACGAGCGCATCCGCCTGACGGGCATGGAATTCAGCCTGCTCGAACTGCTGGTGAGCAGGTCAGGCGAACCCTTCAGCCGGGGGGAAATCCTGAAGGAAGTGTGGGGATACACACCTGAACGCCATGTGGACACCCGCGTGGTGGATGTTCATATCTCCCGGCTTCGCTCCAAATTGGAAGACGATCCGGCAAACCCCGAGCTGATTCTCACGGCTCGCGGCACCGGCTATTTGTTCCAGCGCATCGTTGATTCCGTTGCCTCCGAAGGATCCTGAAACCGGCGAGATGCCCTCTGTGACCCATTCGTCGCCCCGGAGTAAACCGCGCCGCTCCAAGGCCGTCAGGCGCCTTGTGATCTGGTACCGGCGCAATGCAGCGGTGACCAGCCTCGTCGGCACCGCCACCTCATCGGCCAACGCGGCTGGATCCGTTGCCGGCACGGTTGTCTCCAGTGCGGGGACCGTCGCCGGGACCGTCGTCTCCGGAGCAGGCACGATGCTCCAGCCCCTGGTTTTCGATCCGTTGCGGCGCCTTCAGGGTGGGGGGCCTGACGATGAGACCTCCATCGATGATGCGGACCGCCTCTGGGTGGCCGTCGACGGCATGGGGGGTGACCACGCACCCGGACCGATCCTGGAAGGCTGCCTGGATGCCATCGAGCGGTTGCCGCTGAAGGTTCGCTTTGTCGGCGAAACCGATCGTGTGCTCGCAGCTGCGGAGAGCATGGGGCTGAGCGAAGCCCTGGATGAGGCCGTTCAGTCCGGTCGCCTGGCGCTGGTGTCGAGTGGTCCCTCCGTCGAGATGCACGAAGAGGCCACGGTGGTGCGGCGCAAGCGCGATGCCAGCATCAATGTGGCGATGGACCTGGTCAAGAAAGGCGATGCCCTGGCCGTCTACTCCGCTGGGAATTCGGGCGCGGTGATGGCATCGGCGATCTTCCGGCTGGGCCGCCTCCGGGGAATCGAGCGGCCTGCGATCGGAGCACTGTTCCCCACCAAGGACCCCGGTCAGCCCGTTCTCGTTCTCGATGTGGGCGCGAACATGGATTGCAAACCGTCTTATCTGCACCAGTTCGCACTGCTTGGCAACATCTACAGCCACGACGTGCTCCAGGTGAGTCAACCGCGGGTGGGCCTTCTCAACATCGGCGAAGAGGAATGCAAGGGCAACGACCTGGTGCTCAAGACCCATGCGCTGCTCAAGGAGGAATCCCGTCTGCATTTCGCCGGCAACTGCGAAGGCCGGGATGTGCTCTCAGGGGACTTCGATGTGGTGGTCTGCGATGGCTTCACCGGCAACGTTCTGCTCAAATTCCTGGAATCGGTGGGCAGCGTGCTGCTTGGGGTGCTGAAGGTTGAACTGCCCCGTGGTCGTCGCGGCAAGGTGGGCTCAGCCTTCCTGATGAGCAACCTCAAACGCATCAAGAAGCGCCTCGACCATGCCGAGCACGGCGGTGCACTCCTGCTCGGCGTCAACGGCATCTGCGTGATCGGCCACGGGAGCAGCCGGGCCCTTTCCGTGCTCAGTGCCCTGAGGCTGGCCCACTCCGCTGCCAGTCATGGCGTGATGGAGGATCTCGCCGCGTTGGGGAATGGCTCCCCTCAGGCGAAAGCATGAATCCCGCACCAGTCCAGCCTCGGCTGTGATTGACTGACGCCACCTTCAGCCACTGCCCTTGGCCGGTTCCGCATCACTCATCGGATCCTCGGGCGGCGTGGCCCTGAAAGCCTGCGGCAGTGCCCGTGGATCCCAGCGCATCAGCAATGACCAGCTGGGTGAGCGTGTCGAAACGAACGACGATTGGATCCGCACCCGCACAGGCATTCGCAACCGGCGCATCGCCGGACCGGGACAGACCCTCTCCACACTCGCCGCGGATGCAGCCAGAGAGGCTCTGACCATGGCTGGCTGGGACGCCGACAGTGTGGACCTGATCCTGCTCGCCACCTCCACACCCGACGATCTGTTCGGCTCCGCGCCCAAGGTGCAGGCCCTGCTGGGGGCGAAGCGGGCCGTGGCCTTCGACCTCACAGCGGCCTGCAGTGGATTTCTGTTTGCCCTGATCACGGCGTCGCAGTTTCTGCGCACAGGGTCCATGCGACGGGTGCTGGTGATCGGAGCGGACCAGCTGAGCAGCTGGGTCGACTGGGATGACCGACGCAGCTGCATCCTGTTCGGCGACGCCGCTGGTGCTCTGGCGCTCGAAGCATGCCCTCAGGATGAAAACGGCTTGCTGGGTTTCCAGATGCGGACCGATGGCAGCCGCGGCGACTGCCTGAATGTTCCGCAGACCAGCACCCGCAGCCCGCTGATCGGCGACAGCAGTCACCAGAACGGCCGATATGAGCCGATTCAGATGATCGGCCAGGAGGTCTACAAATTCGCCGTCAGGGAAGTGCCGGCCATTCTCAAAGCGCTGCTGAAGGACACGGACACCCAGCCCGAACAGCTCGACTGGTTGCTCCTGCATCAAGCCAATCAACGCATTCTCGATGCTGTGGCTGACCGGTTCGCCATTCCCCACGACCAGGTTCTGAGCAACCTTGCCGAGTACGGGAACACCTCCGCAGCAACCATCCCTCTGATGCTGGATGAGGCGGTGCGCGACGGCAGGATCCGCGCGGGGCACCACATTGCCAGCAGCGGCTTCGGCGCTGGACTCAGCTGGGGCGCGGCACTCCTGCGCTGGCAGGGCCCCTCGTAGGCTCCCCCCACAACTGCAGCGTTTCGATGGCGATCGCCTGGGTGTTCCCCGGTCAAGGGTCTCAGAAAGTCGGCATGGCCGACCCCGTTCTGAGCCTGGAGGGTGCGGAAGAGCGCTTTGCCCTGGCCTCACGGCTGATGGGACGTGATCTTCTGGCGATCTGCCGTGGCGAAGGCAGCCAAGGGGAAGGTCCAGACGACCTCAATGACACCCGCAACACCCAGCCGGCCCTGTTTGTTGTCGAGTCCCTGCTCGTCGACGAACTCCGCCGCCAGGGACGGGAGCCGGCCGTTGTGGCAGGGCACAGCCTCGGGGAACTCGTGGCGCTCTACGCAGCGGGAGTGTTTGATGCCGAGACCGGCCTTGCCCTCATGCTGAAACGATCCACGCTCATGGCCGCTGCCGGAGGCGGTGCCATGACTGCGGTGATCGGTTTCGACCGCGATCAGCTTGATGCGCTGGTGGCAGGCCATGACGGAGTGGTGATCGCCAACGACAACAGTGCCGCTCAGGTGGTTCTGTCGGGAACGCCCGAGGCCGTGGCGGCCGTCAGCGCAGAACTGACCTGCAAACGTGCGATCCCGCTTCCGGTCTCGGGGGCCTTTCACTCGCCGTTCATGGCCGATGCCGCCGCGGCCTTCGCGGAGCACATCGATGCCTTGCCCTTCGAGGATGCCCGGGTCCCGGTGCTGAGCAACACGGATCCGAGCCCGAGCTGTGAGGCCCGTGTGATCAAACAGCGACTGCGGGATCAGATGACAACGGGCGTGCGCTGGCGCGAAACGATGGATGCCATGACGGCAAGCGATGTCGACACACTCGTGGAGATCGGCCCTGGAAATGTGCTGAGCGGCCTGGCGAAACGCGCCATGAAAGGCGTTGTCACCAGCCAGCTGGCGAGCGCTGCGGATCTCGGACTCTGACTCGTGCCTGACGCAGCCCGCCCCACACCCCGGCCCAGCCTGACCTACCGGCTGGTGAGCACCCTGCTGGTGTTCCCCCTCTTCCGCATCCTGTTCCGCGGACGGGTCTCCGGTCTCAGCAACGTGCCCATGCACGGACCGCTGGTGGTGGTGGCCAACCATGGCTCCCATCTCGACCCACCCCTTCTCGGCCATGCACTGGGCCGCCCCGTCGCCTTCATGGCCAAGGCCGAACTGTTCGCCGTACCCTTGCTCGGGCCTCTGATCCGGGCTCTGGCGGCTTACCCGGTGAAGCGAGGGGCCAGTGACCGGGAAGCGATCCGAACCGCCACCGCGCGGTTGCAGGAGGGTTGGGCGACCGGGGTCTTCCTGGATGGCACCCGCCAGAGCGACGGTCGTGTGAATCAACCGCTGCCGGGCGCCGCGCTGCTGGCCGCACGAAGCGGAGCGCCGCTCGTGCCGGTCGCGATCATCAACAGCCACAGGGCCATGGGTCCGGGGAAGGGCCTGTTGCGGCTCGTTCCAATCCAGATCAGGGTTGGGGAGCCCGTTCCGGCGCCCACCAGTCGACGCAAACCCGATCTGGAAGCCACCACGCAAGAACTGCAGCGACGGATCAACGCCCTTCTCGATCAGGGTCTCCTCACCAGCCGCTCCAGCTGAGTCTTCGCCCACGGCTTGAGATCTTGACCGGTGAGCACCCAGGCGAAGGCACGAAGGCCATCGCCCCAGTGCTTGCCGGCATTTTCTGGGGCGCAAGGAGTTCCACACGCCACGGGCACGCCGGTGAGGCGGATGCCACGACTGCCTGCGACCAGGGTTCCAACGGTGAGTGCCCGCGGCAGATGGTCCTCGCTGGTGACCAGCAGCACATGGCGCACGCCCTGGCGATGCAGATCATCCACGAGCGACGTGAAATTGCCGAGGGTGTCCGTGGCGCGGTAATCCAGCTGCACCTGCCCTGCCGGCAGTCCTTCACGCTGGACGAGCCAACGGGCGTATTCGGGGTTGCTGCCGCCGCTGACCACCAGAGGCATCTTCAGCTGCCGGGCCAGAAGCAGACCGGCCCGTTCGCGATCCACATCACCACCCAGCACAAGAATCCTGTCAGGGGGGTGGGCATGGACCATTACCGCGACATAGGGACGGATCCGAGCGGCGACGGGCATGACGAGAGCGCCCAGGACGCCGAGCACGAACCAACGCTGAAGCCTCACAACTACACCTGGCCCACCGGCGAGGTGGGGTAGATCGGCAGCACCGCCTCCCAGGGGCCTGGGTCACCCCGCCGATGAGCCTGCAGCGACAGATCCAGCAGACGGGAAACGTCAGCCTCCACGTCATCCACCATTGGCAGAGCAGGCACCGCTGTCTGCCCGTCCTTGAGCAGATGGGGACGTTCCAGCTCCGTCACCGACCCATCACCCTGGCATTGATAGAGGCCGGCCACCTGGCCCCTTCGCGGCAAGTCCTGAACGATCCAGAAGGGAGCAACCGAATCGATCAGGCTTCCAGCCGCGTGAAGACGCGTCGCCATCAGCGCAAAACTGCTGACGGGATCCAGGGGACAGCCGAGCTGCTGGGCCAGGGTGCGGGCCATCACCACGGTGAGACGGGTGCCGGTGAAGCCACCCGGGCCAATGGCGACGCCAAGCCGGACCAGCTCATTCCAATGGCTGGCAGGCAGCAGCTCCTGGACGGCAACCGGAAGACTGTTGGTGAGCTCCCGGCCGGCCGGCCGGACCAGGACCCGACGCGAGCCGACAGGGTCATCCAGATGGAGCACGGCCGCACCGAGCACCGGCGTGGAGCTGTGCAACGCCA
>WTHL01000001.1 GCA_011523155.1 Synechococcus sp. PL34863bin_39
CGGGCTCGAGCAGCACCTGCGCCAGGGGATCGATGGCAACAGTGACCAGCGCTCCGTGCGTGTGGGCACGGTCAATGCAAGCGCGGGGATCCCAGAGCCGACCGCAACGTCCGGGCAGCTGGAGCAAGACACCAAAAACGTCATCACCCCAACGGAAGGCATCCGGTTCAGCAACCTCCAGCTGCACACCGATGGGTAGACAGCGGGTGTGCAGCACAGCCAAGGTCTGTGGCAGCACGGCGGCATCCACCAGGAATCGGCAGGCCCCCTCGCGCTTGCACAAACCGAAACTCATCGACATGGCCTCAGCAGCGGCCGTGGCCTCATCGAGCAGGGACGCATTGGCAATCGGCAGCCCCGTCAGCTCACTGATCAGGGTCTGAAAATTCAGAAGTGCCTCCAGGCGTCCCTGGGCGATCTCCGCCTGATACGGGGTATAAGCCGTATACCAGGAGGGGTTTTCCAGCACCTGGCGCTGAATCAGCGCCGGGGTAACGGTGTCGAAGTAACCGAGACCGATCAGGGAACGGGTGAGCTGATTGCGGCTGGCGATCGTTCGCAGGTCAGCCAGAGCAGGCGCCTCATCGAGCCCGACAGGAAGATCAAGCGCAAAGGTTCGTGGATCA
Source organism: Synechococcus sp. PL34863bin_39 (assembly GCA_011523155.1). The sequence continues at coordinate 627 of WTHL01000001.1, forward strand.
AGAATGTCAGCTGGGACAACCGCTTGGATGAAGGTGTCGAGATCTGCGAATCCAAGGACTTTGAGCATCCGCTCCACAGCCTCGGAATCAGGTCCAAGATGCCGACTGACAAATGGAGAGGTCGTTTCAGCAGTGCTCGAGGCCGCCATCCGCTGATCGAGCAGGGTCATGGGGCCAGAGCATCCTTCCAAACTGTAAGAAACATCCAGGCTGTCCGTCCTGGGGAAGGATCAGATTGCCGCCACCTTGGCCGCATAGGTGGCGGCGTCCATCAGCTGATCCATCTGCGCGGGGTCGCTGGGTTGAATCACCAGCAGCCAACCTTCGCCATGGGGATCATTCTGGAGTTCTTCCGGATTCGCCAACAAGGCCTCATTGCGACTCAGCACAACGCCGCTGAGGGGCGCATACATTTCCTCAACAGCCTTGACGGACTCGACGGTTCCGAAGCTGCTGCCGCGATTGAGCTCAGCCCCGAGCTCTGGAAGATCAACGAACACGATGTCTCCGAGCTGGTCGACGGCATAGGCACTGAGCCCGATCCGGACTGCTTCGGCATCCCGCCAGGCGTATTCGTGGCTGTCGGCATAACGGTACGAATCGGGAAAGTCGAAGGCCATCGGGCCGGCAGCAAGCAAATCTCACCCAGTCTGGGCCAGATCCAGCCGTCCTGCCGCTGCCAGTGCCTGCAGGGCATCGATCAGAGCCAGCTCCACATGGGCACGGTGGGTCCCGCCCTGCACATAGAGATTGAAGGGTTCCCGCAACGGGGCATCAGCGGAAAATTCACTGGTACTTCCATCGATGAAGGTGCCTCCTGCCATCACCAGATCGCTGGCATACCCGGGCATCGCCGCAGGCACCGGATCGAGATAAGAGCCCACCGGCGAACAGGCCTGGAAGGCACGGCACACCAACTTCAAGGCCTCAGCATCACCCAATTGCACAGCCTGAATCAGATCACTGCGCAACGCCCCGGCCGCCGGCTGCACGCGAAAGCCAAAATCCGCGAACACTCCGGCCACCAGATCAGCACCGATGAGGGATTCCGCAACCATCTGCGGAGCCAGGAACAGCCCCTGAAGCACCAATCGATGCAAGTCAAAGCCCGTTCCACCGTCTCGTCCGATGCCTGGAGCTGTCAGACGGCAACAGGCCTGCTCCACCAGATCGCTGCGGCCGGCCACATACCCACCGGCAGGGGCAATCGTGCCTCCGAGGTTCTTGATCAGCGAACCGGCCACCAGATCTGCTCCAACCGCAGGCGGCTCCTGTTCTTCCACGAGCTCGCCGTAGCAGTTGTCGACGAAGCAGATGCAATGGGGCTGGCGTCGATGGATCCGCTCACAGAGCCTGCCGATGGCCTGCACGCTGAGGGAGGGACGCCAGCTGTACCCACAACTGCGCTGGATCAACACCAAGCGGCAGGGCTCATCGAGGATCCGATCCAGACCCTGCTCGTCCACCGACCCGTCCGGACGAAGATGAAGCTCGTCATAAGCAACGCCGAAGTCCCGGAGGGATCCCTGCCCTTCACCCCGAAGGCCGATCACTTCTTCGAGAGTGTCGTAAGGGCGTCCGGTGATCGACACCATGCGATCCCCCGGACGGAGCACTCCGAATAAGGCAGCAGCAATGGCGTGGGTGCCGCTGACGAATTGCAGTCGAACCGCTGCGGCTTCTGCACCCAGCACCCTGGCGAACACACGATCGATCACCTCCCGCCCCTGGTCGCCGTGGCCGTAACCGCTCACCGAGGCGAAATGCTGAACCCCCACCCGTTCTGCCGCGAAAGCGTCCAGAACCCGCCGCAACCGCGACGCGACCGCAGCGGTTCGCCTTCTGGCGACCGGTTCCAAACGCTCGCGAACCGCTTCAACCCTGGCCCGCGCTAAAGCCAGTGCCTCGCTGGGTTGCAGAGGAGTTTGGGGGGGACAGGCCCCCGATCGTTCTGAACCTATTGCCATCGGAAAACCGCGAAATACCTGCTGCGTTCTTTTACATTCACATTTCCAACCGTCTTTTTCCGCTCCTTCTGTGTCCATTCGGACAGCAGTCGGTTCGGATCATGGAGATTTTTCTTGGTTACCACCAGCACAGCCGACACCGGCAGCCAGCGGGAGCTGCGCATGCGTGCCGCCGTCATGGCGCCCAGAGAACCGTTGCCGCGACGGCAGCGGCGGCTGAAGGGAGGAACCACCAGTTTCATGGTGGTGATGCACGTGCTGGCCACCGTGGCCCTGCTTCCCTGGTTCTGGAGCTGGCAAGGCATTGCCGCCTTTGCTGTTCTGTATTGGATGACGGTGCTCGGTGTCACCCTGGGTCTGCATCGGCTCGTGG
>WTHL01000319.1 GCA_011523155.1 Synechococcus sp. PL34863bin_39
ATGCGTCGGCAGCACGATGCCGCTCGTCGATAGATCTTCAGCGCTGACCCGCTGTGGCGAGGCCGGCGTCATCCGCTGCTGAAGGGTCCAGAGCAGCGACAGGCCGCCGACCGCAGCAGCCACGGCACACCAACGCTGAAGGAGGGTCATGGACGGGGCACGGGATTAAGGAACCAGGAAGCTGCGTCGATCATGAAAATCAGCCTCCTGTCCAGGATGGGACAGGGCCCAGTAGCTCAATGAGCCTGTCGGGGCTTCCGCCACCATGGTCAGCCCCGCCCAGGGAATGACATCATCCGGCCAGAATCCACGGGCGTCGAGGGCAATGGTGCACTGCAGGCCGGCACCGACCCTGTGAATCGAAACCGTGGGGGGCTCGGCCGTGGCCATCGTCGTTTGGCCCTGGCGGTAGTCACTGAAGCCGTAGAGATTCCAATCCCCGGTTGGCGCCACGTTCAATTCCCAGTAGGCCGGGCTGTCCGGCCGAGCGAAAAACGCCTCAAAACAGGTGTGCTCCCAGAGACGATCACACCGATTCCCTCTTGCATCCACAGACCGGCAGGGCACGATGATCTGTCCGTCAAGAGGCGCTTCGTCTGACTCCACCGCAGGGAGCAGCAGATAGGTGAGCGTCCAGACACCGGTCTGCCGCCACACCAACGAGGCTGTGATCACAACGTCAGGGGAGGGGCCCTGGGGATGGGGGTGCAAGCGACACACCTGACTGATGGCGGTGGAGTGGCGCGCCATCGACGCAGACCTCAGGGCGACTGGGTGAGCTGATCGACGAGAGCCTTGATGGCCTCGGATTGAGCCTCAATGGAGCGCATCAACGTGAACTGCACAAGAGCCCGATGGAGATTGTGTCCGGGATAGGACACCTTGAAGTAGTGGTCACCCTCGAGGTGGTCCGTCAGGAACCGCAGGCCCAACTCGAAGGGAATCAGACGGATGCAGGCGGGGACATAGGCAAGGTCCGCAGGCGAAAGAAACGCGCGCGCCACGGAGAGATACCCCTCGAGCACGGCGCGACACAGGCCGAGGTCGAAGTGAACCGCCGAGAGATCGCTCGCATCTTCACCGGCGGGATTGCAGCAGGACCGCAGGCAATCGCCGATGTCGTAGTGAACGAGACCGGGTTTGACGGTGTCGAGGTCAATGAGTCCAACGGCCTGGCCGCTGCACTCGTCAATCATCACGTTGTTGATCTTGGGATCCCCGTGGATGGGACGCCGCTGCAGCTCTCCACGCGCGAGGGCGGCTTCGAGCACATCCGCATCCGTCCGACCGTCGGCGACGCAGGCGAGGGCCTCCAGGAGCAGAGGATCACAGCCCTCCGCGGAGCCCGACAGACCAGCGTCCTTGGAACGCCACTCAGAAAGCACGTCGTCGTAACGAGACAGATACGCGGGCGTAACGTGAAAACCTTCCAGGGTGTCAGCCAAGCGATCGACCGGGAGATCGCTGATCAGGTGATGGAACATGCCAAGGCCGTACCCCACCTCGCGGGCCTGGGTGGCGTCAGCGACCACATCGTGGGTCGTGGCCGCACCGATGTAACTGATCGAGCGCCAGAACTGGCCGTCATGCTCCACCCAGTGGGCATCCGCAGCGCGGGTGGGCAGCACGGTTGGCACCTCCCAGCGCCGCCCCCGCAGCTCCGGCATGCCGGAAGCGATCCGATCGCGCACGTGATCACCGAGGGCAATCAGGTTTCCCATCACCAGCTCAGGACGACTGAACACATCGGTGTTCAGCCTCTGCATCACAAAGGCAGTCCCGTCCTCAGCCCCGGCGTCGGGTGCTACCACAAGGCGCACCAGAAAGGTGTCGTTGACATTCCCGGATCCGATCACATCGATCGCATCGATCTGATCAGGCGGATGGAAGCGCCCGGCGATGGCTTCAAGGGATTGACCCGATCGGGCGGAGACAGAACTCATGGCCATTCGCATCCGTCTCACAACCGAACCTTGATGCCAGGAGCCCGTGAATTCAGGCGCGAGTGTGCAGAAGCGCAGGCGTTATAAGCCGCCCGAAGGCTGAAGACGGCAGCATGGGGCCCTTGCCCTTTGATCGCCCCGTGCCCCGTCTGCTTCACACCGCTGATTGGCAGATCGGCAAGCCCTACCGCTGGATCGAGGACCTGGATCGGCGCAGCCGGCTGCAACGCGCTCGCCTCGACGCCATCGAGCGCATGGTTGCTGTTGCCGCCAGTGAGGCGGTCGATCTCGTGCTGGTGGCCGGGGATCTCTTCGACAGCAGCACCGTGGCGGAAGCGGTGGTGATGGAAGTGCTGGAGGTGATCGGAACCTTTCCAGCGCCAGTGCTGGTGATTCCCGGGAACCATGACCATGGAGGTGCCGGCGGCATCTGGCGCAGGGCCGATGTGATTCAGGAGATGCGGCGTCGCGCGGACAACCTGCACTTGCTCCTGACGCCTGAACCGATCTCCGCCGCAGGTGTCACCGTGCTGCCGTGCCCTTTGCTGCGGCAGCACGAGACCCGGAGCCCGGGGACCTGGATCGAGACCCTCGACTGGAACACGCTCAACCCGTCGGACGCGAGGGTTGTGCTCGCCCACGGGTCAGTGCAGGGATTCAGCGCCACCGATTACGACACCCCAGGCGAGCAGGGAGCCAACCAGCTGCGGCCCGAACGCTGGCCGACAACGAACTACGACTACCTGGCGCTGGGGGACTGGCACGCGATGAAACGGGTTGATCCCAAGGGCTGGTATCCGGGGACCCCCGAGCCCGACCGTTTCCCAGCCAGTCCGGACGACCGCCGTGGCCAGGTCCTGCTTGTGGATGTGGACCGCGGCCTTGATCCCAAGGTGACCGTGGCTGAAACCGCAGGCATCCAATGGCACAACGAACAGGTTGCCCTGCGAGGCGGCGACGATCTGCAGCAGCTGAGGCAGCAGGTTCAGATCCTCACCGGCCGGCGCGTGGGCAAAGACCTGCTGCGCCTTGAACTTGAGGGTCAACTGGGACTGGCTGACCACCGAGACCTCGATGCCCTGATCACAGACCTTCAGACCCGGCTGCTCCATCTGCGGGTGCGCGGCAGCTGTCACCGACGACCGGAGGCCTCGGAACTAGGGGCTCTGCTGGACCGGAGTGATGCGCCACTGATGGCCACGATCGTGCGTCAGCTGCAGACGGAGCTGCTGGAGACCGATGCTGATCAGTCCGATCAGATCGCCTTGCTGGAGGCAGCCTTGTGCGAACTGCACAGGCTCTGCCAGGCGGCTGCGGATGCAAGCGTCACCAGCGTGGAGGCGTCGCCATGAAATTGCTGAGCTGCCACCTTCGGAGCATTCGGCGACACCGGGAGCTGGCCCTCGACTTTCATCCCGGTCTGACCCTGATCACCGGCGCGAACGAAAGTGGCAAGAGTTCCCTGGTGGAGGCCCTGCATCGCTGCCTGTTTCTGCGTTCCACCGCAACAGGAGCCCCGGTGCGACGCCTGCAGACCCTGCAGCACGGTGGGCTACCGGAGGTCGGGCTGCGTTTTGAGGCGCGTGGTCAGACCTGGGGCTTGCGGAAACGCTTCAGCGGCCAGAGCGGCACCACAACCCTGACCGGACCTGGCGGCAGCAATCTCCTGGGCGGTGAAGCGGAAGAACAGCTGGCGTCACTGCTGGGCATCAGTGAAATCATCGGCAGCCGCCAGGCCGCACGCGTGCTGCCAAGTCGCTGGGCCCATCTCTGGGTGATGCAGGGCGACGCAGGCAGGGATCTGCTGCAGCTCGGGGGCGAGCACTACGACCTGCGCGCTCTGATCGAGGAGCTGGAGCGCCGGGCCGACGATGCCCTGCAGTCGCCCCTGGATCAGCACCTGCACGACCAACTGGCCACCTTGGTCAGTGCCAGTGTCACCACGCGTGGACTGCGGCAGCACAGCCGTCAGTGGCAATGCGAGCAGTCCCTGCAGGACGCCCGCCGGACACTGGCCTGCGCTGAAGAGGACCTGGACCGTTTCGAACAGGCCAGCGCCGGGCTGGACGCCCTCGAGGATGAGCAGAGGGCCCTCGAACAGCAACAGCGTCCGGATCTGGAGCAGAAGCGGCAGACCCTTCTTCACCAGCAACAGGAGCTGGGCCAGACCCTCGCCAGACGCAAAAGTCTCGAACAACAGCTGCAGCCGCTGGAGCAACACCACCAGCAACTGCAGTTGTGCCAGCGCCGCCTCGATGAGACCGTTCGGCGCATCGACACGCACCAGCGCAGCCTTGAGCAAATCGACGGCGAACTTCGGCGTCTCGAGGCCAGACACCAGGAGCAGACCACGCAGCAGCAGCAGCAGCGCGAGGCATGGGAGCAGTGTGAACGTGAACGTCAGACCCTCGAAACACGCGGCCAGGAGCTCCGGCGTCTCGAGGAGCGACTCCAACTGCAGGAGCGCCTCGACCAGCTGAACCGTCAGGAACGGCTTCTGCTGACGTGGCAAGCCCAGCACCAGGAGGTGACGCAAGCCCTGAACGCACTGCAGGCACCGGAGAGCGAGGAGCTGCAACGCCTGCAGGACCAGCAACGACAACTGGATGCCGTTCGGGTTCGCCGCGATGCGATGGCCTCGCTGGTCACCCTGGAATGCTGCGATCAGGACGTTCGCATCAACGACAGCCCCCTGGCTGCCGGGGCGTCACAACGGCTGAGCAGCACGTTCGTCGTGACGGTCGGCGACGGCGTCACCCTTCGCATCGCCCCAGGTGGAGGGGAGGGTCTGGACACCCTCAATCAGACGGAGATGCAGCTGCAGCAGGCCATCCAGGCCACCCTTCGGCGCTGGACCGTGGACAGCCTGGAGGACCTTGTGGCGCGCTCCCAGCGTCGAACGGCCCTGCAGACCAGGCAGACGCTGCTCAACCAACAACGCCCTGAATGCACCGACGTCTCAGAACTCAGAGACCAGACAGCCGAACTGATGCAGCGGCTGGAGACGCTGGCCTCCGATGGGGAGGCGGTTGCCGACTGCGATCCCAAGGCCATCACCCAGGAGCTGAACCGCTGCCGGCAGCGCTACCGCCAGCTCAGTGACCAGGGCCAGCGCCTTCAGAAGCAGCTGCAGCAGCACGACCAGGCGCTGCGGCATCAGGCTGAGACGACACAGACCCTGCAGCTGCAGCGTGAAGCGCTCCTGGCTGAGACCCGCAGCCTGGCGCAGCAGCGCGAGACCCTGATTCGGGACCAGGGCGACGCCGACGCCCTCAAGCAGCAACTGCGCAGCTCCCAGGCCAGGATCGGGGCCCTGAAAGCAGACATGGCCGCCTTGGGTGATCCAGCGGCCTCCGGAGACGAGCAGGCCCGGCACATCGCCAGGGCCCTTGAGGCCCTGGAGCAGCAGGACCAGGCCCTGCTCGAACGCCTCCAGACCCTCAGTGCGGAACGGGGAGCCCTTCTGGAGCGCTGCGCCAGCCTGGGCAGTCACAACCCCTATGCGTTGGTGGAGGAAGCCAGGCAGGCGCTCAACCAGGCGGATGCGGCGCAGCGCAGTGCAGCGCTGGAGCTGCGGGCCCATCAGCATCTTCTCCAACGTTTCGAAACCGCCCGTAGCGACCTGGCCAACCGCTACACCGTTCCCCTCACCGACAGCATCACCCAGTACCTGACACCGCTGCTGACGGGCCCCGGCGATGCCTGCTCCCTCAGCTACGACACCAAAAACGGCCTGGGAGACCTGACCCTGCAACGCGACGGACTGCCCCTTCCCTTCGCCAGCCTGAGCGGAGGCATGCGGGAACAGTTGAATGCCGCACTGCGGCTGGCGCTCGCCGACACCCTCCGCAGCGGACACGACGGATGCCTGCCGATGCTGTTCGACGACGCCTTCTCCAACACCGACCCGGATCGGCTGGAGGCTGTCCTGACCATGCTGCGTCAGGCCGTCGACCGGGGGCTGCAAGTGGTGGTGCTCAGCTGCGATGGCGCCCCCTATCGCAGGGTTGCCGATGCGGTTGTTGCGTTGTCGTGAGGAGGCGGTCAGTCGAGCGCGTTCTCGATCACGTTCATGGCCCTCAGATAGGCGGGGGGCTCCCCAGACTCCTCGGATTCATCCAGGGCAAGATCGTCACGAATCGCCTTGCGGGCGTTGTCAGCGATCACCGCATTGACGATCAGATCCATCGCCTCCGGTTGCTGCAGATTGTGGAGCGCTTCGGCGTAACGGCGGCTGTGGGTCGGGCGAACGGATTCCTGGCAGTACGCGGACAGCTCGCGACTGTCGGTCATCACGGAGAACGCCACAGCCTTGGTGGCCGGCTTGCCGTAAATGGCCATGTAGAGAAGGTTGACCATGGAGGCGTCATGCACGGGAATGGCGTATTTGCGGACGATCTGTGGCCAGTAGCGCAGCGCCTTGAGCCCCTCCAAGCCACCCTTGCGTAGGCCTTCGGCCTCGCACCACGCTTCGAGCTCCTCCATGGAGTGGGGACAACGCTGCAACGCCCCCATTTGTCTGGCAAGCACCTGACCGGCCTCGAAATTGCGCGTGGGCTTCCCCGACACCGGCAGCATCATGCTGCCGCGAACATCCGCAACCATGGCGGTGAGCTGGGCAAAGGTGTGGTCGCGAACCTTCTCCATGTCGCCGCCGCGCACCAGGGCCGCTTCGATGCGCTGAACTCCGTAGCCGAGCTCGGTGAGTGGAAACGGCTGACGGTTGTAGAGCCTTTGCCGGTCCTGCCGAGCCATCGACACCGTTGCGGCCTGATCGAGACACTGATCCAGCAGCAAGGTGAGCAGCGTGGGCAGAACACCGGGGTTGTCCTGGTGATAGGCGTAACCGAAGCCGGCGAACACCGATGACATGTTCTTCGCCGCCTTGATGTACTGACCCTCAACGTTGTGAACCCCAGGAGAGACCTGGATGTTGGGAGACAACCGATCGAGCAGGCGTGCACCCAGCAGCGCGGTCAGGGCATTGGGGTGGCAGAAATTGGCGGTGAAACTGTCCAGTGGATTGCGCAGGGCTCCATGGCGATGGAAGCCGGAGAAGAACGCAAGGTTGGGCTCCCGCTCACAGAGCACGAAGGAGTCATTGCTGATGGGATCGTGGGTGAACGATCCCGCCAGACAGGCGAGCACCACATGCTCACGCCCGAGGTCCTGACGCAGTCTGCAGGCCTCCTGGAGGTCATCTTCGATGTGGTTGCTGTTGGCGGCAAGCACCACAAGCTCACACTCCCGGATCAGGTCTTCAAGTGTGTTGGGACGCCGGTTCGCACCCTCCCCATGGCTGGCCATCCGCTCCATCGCAGCCACGTGGTCCTGGTCCATGCCTGCAACGGCCGACGCTGGGAACGCACCGAGCAGGGACCGGCCGGGCCGAGGAGCCAGCATCAGACTGGCCTCGGTGGCTTTCTGCATCGCGCAGTTGTAGGCCAGCGATGCCGGATACAGGCCCACGCTGTAGAAGCCGACCCGTCCGTGCTCGAGGTCAAGAATCCGCTGCTTGATCAGGTCGGCATCGAGGCTGCGGGGGAAGAACGCATTGCTCTGCAGACCGAGTTCAAGCGGCATCCGACGGGCTCACCAGTAGCGCGATGATCAGGGTTCACCCTAATCATCAGAAGCGATGACCCTGACCCTCTACGGCGGCCAACGCACCCGTGCGTCGATGCCGCGCTGGTACATGGAGGAGAAGGGGATCGCGTACCGACTGGTGGAACTGGATCTGCGCGGAAATCAGCACCGACAACCCGACTTCCTCGCCATCAATCCTTTCGGGAAGCTGCCGGCGCTGGTGGATGACGCGTTCAGCGACGCCAGCGGAGCACCGCTGACCCTGTTCGAAAGCGGTGCCATTCTTCTCCATCTCGCCGACCACTACAGCGAGGACATCCAGACCGATGCCGAGCGGGCACTCACCAGCCAGTGGCTGCTGTTCGCCAACGCCACCCTGGCCATCGCCCTGTTCGTTCCCAGCAATCGGGAGCGGGAGTTTCCCAGGCTGATGGATGTGCTCAATCAGACCCTGGCCTCCAAGCAGCCGCTGGTGGGAGGGGCATGGGGAGCCTCCGACTGTGCGGTTCAGGCCTACCTGGCGTACCTCCCGATCTTCTTTCCCGAGCTCGACCTCAGCCCTTACCCCGAGATCAAGGCCATGATCCACTCGGTTCAACAGCGGCCGGCCTACCGCAAAGCGATGGGGATGACCTGACGCACCTACTCGACGGTTTCCCCCTCAACACTGATCTCGAACTCGACGCCAAAGCGATGGGCGGTGGCCCGAAAACGGCGTGCCAGCTCGATGAACAGGCGGGTCACGAGTGCATCATCAAATTCATAGATCTCGAGATTGGCGGTTTTGGCGACCGCCTGGAGATCCTCGATCAGCTTTTCAACCCTCGGCGCAAACACCTTGCCGAACCGCGCCCGCTTCTCCTCGGAGCTGTTGAAATCCGGCAGATCGGCCATCCCGTTGTTTGTGCCCTCAGCAGTCTGCCAGCCACTGACACGAGCCATGCAGGAAACTGACTGCCGCCACCCCCGGCAGGAACCGTCATGTCATCAAGCCGACTCACCCCTGATGCACTGCTGGCTGAGCTCACAGGGGTTGACGATCTCCTGATCGTTCAGGACCTCGATGGGGTCTGCATGGACCTGGTGAAGGATCCCCTCACCCGTCGGATCGATGCGGACTACGTTCACGCTGTTGCAGCCCTGCAGGGGAGCTTCGCTGTGCTCACCAATGGCGAACATGAGGGTCGGCGGGGCGTCAACCGGCTGGTGGAGAAGGCACTGGGGGACAGGCACAACCCTGGGGACGAGGGGCTGTATCTGCCAGGCCTCGCCGCTGGTGGTGTTCAGTGTCAGACCGGTGCCGGCGACCTCAGCCACCCCGGCGTCAGCGAAGCGGAGATGGGCTTCCTCGCCGGCTTGCCGGCGCGTATGGAGACCGAGCTGCTGCGCCGTCTTCCCGCCGTGCTGCCGTCACTCAGTGAACAGGAGCTCCAGCGTGAAGCACATGCCGCCGTGCTGGACACCCAGGTCTCACCCACGATCAATCTCAACGGCCTGTTCACCTACTGCGACGGTGACGTTGATCGGCAACGGCGGCTTCAGATCATGCTGCAGGAGCTGATGGATGCGTTGATGGCCCTGGCGGAGGCCTCAGCACTGGGGGAATCCTTCTTTCTCCATGTCGCTCCCAACCTGGGCCGCGACGCAACGGGTCGGGAACGCCTCAAGCCGGCTGAACCTGGCGACGTAGGCAGCACCGACATCCAGTTCATGCTTCGCGGCGCCATCAAGGAAGCAGGACTCCTGGTACTGATCAACCGCCACATCGCCGCGCGGACGGGCCATGCGCCCTTGGGGGATGACTTCAATGTGCGCACCGCACCCCACGACCATGCGGGTCTGGTCGCCCTCTGTGAACAGACCATTCCCCGCGATCAGATGCCCGTGCTGGTCGGGGTCGGAGACACCGTGACCTCCACAGCCTGCCCTGAAGGCACTGGATGGCTGCGGGGTGGCAGTGATCGCGGTTTCCTGACCCTGCTGCAGGATCTCGGTGCGCTCTACGCGATCCCCAACCGTGTGGTTCTGGTGGACAGCAGCGGGGGCGAGGTCGACCGCCCCGGCCTCAGCGATGGGCGCCTGGATGGCATCAGTGACCCTGACGATCCGCTGCGCTTTGATCTGCTGATGCCTGGAGGACCGAAGCAGTACATCCAGTGGTTCAGACAGCTGTCTGACGCCCGGCAGCAACGCTGATCAACCCAGCACAATGAATCGAGCCATGGTGCAGACCCTGACCCCCTCGGTCTTTCCCGAACTGTCGCGATCCGATCTCCGGACCCTCCAGGTGAATCTGGGATACCGCTGCAATCAGAGCTGCAGCCATTGCCATGTGGACGCAGGCCCCTGGCGGACCGAGATGATGGCGGATGACCAGATCGCCCTGATTCCTCAGGTTCTTCGCCACCACCGAATCCAGACGCTGGACCTTACGGGAGGGGCGCCGGAGTTGCATCCACGGTTCCGCACCCTGGTCCGCGCGGCCAGAGAACTGGACGTTGAGGTGATCGATCGTTGCAATCTCACGATCCTCAATGAGTCCGGGATGGAGGACCTGGCGACTTTTCTGGCCGAGCAACGGGTGCACGTTGTCGCCTCATTGCCCTGCACGGAGCAGGACCGGGTTGACCAGCAGCGGGGGCGCGGTGTCTTTGATCGGAGTTTGGAGGGCCTCAGACAACTCAATGACCTTGGCTATGGCCAGACAGACAGCTCGCTCACCCTCGATCTTGTGTACAACCCCGCTGGCCCCACCCTGCCGCCAGCCCAAGAGGGGCTGGAGGAGCACTACAAACGCGAGCTCCTGGAGAACTACGGCATCCGTTTCAACGGACTGTTCACGATCACCAACATGGCGATTCAAAGGTTTGCCAGGGATCTGGAGAACTCCAATCGGCTGCAGCCCTATCGCGATCTGCTCCGCAAGGCGTTCCGCCCCGAAAACCTCAACGCAGTGATGTGCCGTTCACTGATCAGCGTGAACTGGAAGGGAGAACTGTTTGATTGCGATTTCAATCAACAACTGGGCCTGGGCTGTCAGGGGGATGTTCAGATGCTGGCCGACCTGCTCCGTGTTGACCACAGCCATCTGAGTCAACAAGCCATCGTTGTGAATGAGCATTGTTTTGGGTGCACAGCGGGGAATGGCTCGAGCTGCAGTGGCGCACTCAACTAGGTTCGGGACTGGAAAACCATGGCCGGATGAGCAATCCTGCGGATACTGGACCGGCTCATTGCGGTAGCAAACCGAAGCGTTTCGCCATCGGCATTGCACCCCTGGGCACCGTCTCGATCGGCATCGTGCCGATGGGTGTCGTCTGCATCGGTGTCGTGCCCATGGGCGTTGTGTCCATCGGGGTTGTGGCAATGGGCGTGATCAATTTTTCAATCGTGGGCATGGGCCTGCTTGCGGTCGGCGTGAACACCATGGGGGTGTGGACCGCAGGTCCGATGAGCATGGGCCTGGTGCAGCTCGGATCGGACAACGACGCATCCAACCATGACCATCACCGTCATCACAGGCGTCTGGACAGTGGCAATGACATCCCGCCCGAGCTGAAGGCCTATCCGACCCGTGAAGAGGCGGAGGCTGTGGCGGATTCGGTCGGCTGCAAAGGAGCCCATGCCATGGGCAGACTCTGGATGCCGTGCGCCGACCATCCCGGCTCCCACTGACCCAGCCTCAGCGACAGTCCGGGCAGATGCCTCGAACGTTGAGGGTGGACTCAATCAGATCGAATCCATGGTGGTTGGCCGCTGCCTGCCCCGCCTGAATCACAGGCGCACTCTCGAATTCCTCCGTGCGGCCACAGCGGATGCAGACGAGATGGTGATGGTCGCGATGGTCGCTGGAGGCAAGCTCGAACCGCCGGCCGGCCTCACTCAGTTCAAGCTCTTGAAGGAAGCCCATTTCGACCAGAAGTC
>WTHL01000044.1 GCA_011523155.1 Synechococcus sp. PL34863bin_39
CCAGTGACTCCGCCAACCGGATCGTGGCCCAGATGTTGTTCCTCGAAGCTGAGGACCCTGAGAAAGATATCTACCTCTACATCAACTCTCCCGGTGGTTCGGTTTACGACGGCCTCGGCATCTTCGACACGATGCAGCACATCAAACCGGATGTGCACACGGTCTGTGTCGGCCTCGCCGCAAGCATGGGCGCTTTTCTTCTCAACGCCGGAGCCAAGGGCAAGCGCAGCAGCCTTCGCCATTCCCGCATCATGATTCACCAACCCCTGGGTGGTGCAAGAGGTCAGGCCAGCGACATTCGTATCCAAGCTGACGAGATTCTTTATCTCAAGGACAGGCTCAACCGGGAACTCGCCGATCGCTGTGGACAACCGCTCGAAAAAATACAGGTCGACACGGACAGGGACTTTTTTATGTCTCCTCAGGAAGCTGTCAGCTACGGCCTGATTGACACTGTGATCGACAAACGGCCTGTTCACTCCGTTTGATTGGATCACTGCTGTAACTAAAAAAAAGACCCTGCCTGAGCGGGGTCTTTTTTTGGGAATCTTTGTTGATCAGAGATGACCTGAACAATGTCAGAGCATCTCTGAAACTAGGTATGAGTTGATCAGGCTGGAAGGACTGCCTCAGTGCGATCCTTTTCGGGAATTGTCGTGAATTCAGACACAAGAGCCCTGAATTCATCACCATCCATGGTTTCAATCTCGATCAGTCGTTCGACCAAATGGTCCATGGCTTCCCGGTGCTGACCAACCAGTTCAACGGTTTCCTCGTAACACCGCTTGACCATGTCACGAACCTGCTCATCGATCTGCCTGGCGATCGAATCGGAGACATCACTTCGTGTCATCAGGTCACGGCCAAGAAAGACCTCCTGACCGCCGCCCTCAAGAGCTACGGGTCCAAGATCGGACATCCCGAAGCGGGTCACCATCTGACGAGCCATCGAGGCGACCTGCTGAATGTCACCTCCAGCTCCGGTGGTGACCTCTTCATAACCGAAGACCACATCCTCAGCTGCACGACCCCCGAGCGCACCCATGATTCGAGCCTTCAGCTGGGCGCGGGACACGAGCATCTGCTCCTCATCCGGGGAGAACCAGGTCAGACCCTGTGCCTGACCACGGGGAATGAGGGTGACTTTCTGAACGGGGTCATGCGCTTTGACAAGGGTGCCAACGAGAGCGTGACCAACCTCGTGATAGGCGATCAGGCGCTTGCTGCGTCCGTCGGTGAGGGGTTGCCCTTCCATGCCGGCGATGATCCGGTCAACAGCGTCATCGATCTCGAGCAGACCGATGGTGTCCTTGCGGCGACGTGCTGTCAGGATTGCCGCCTCATTCAGAAGGTTGGCCAAGTCGGCTCCGGTGAAACCAGGAGTTCGTCTGGCAATGCTCTCCAGGGTGAGATCATCGTCAAGTTTCTTGTTGCGCGCATGCACTTCAAGAATGGACAGGCGTCCTTTGATGTCGGGTGCATCGACAGTGACCTGGCGGTCGAAACGACCCGGTCGCATCAGGGCTGAATCAAGAACATCGGGACGGTTCGTCGCAGCAAGAATGATGATTCCACTGTTTCCCTCGAAACCATCCATTTCGGTGAGCAGCTGATTCAGGGTCTGCTCCCGCTCGTCATTTCCGCCGCCGATGCCGGCACCACGTTGACGGCCGACTGCATCGATCTCGTCAATGAAGATCAGACAAGGACTGTTCTCCTTGGCCCGTTTGAACAGATCGCGGACCCGGCTCGCACCGACACCAACGAACATCTCAACGAATTCGGAGCCCGAGAGAGAGAAGAAAGGAACGCCCGCCTCACCAGCAATCGCTTTCGCAAGAAGCGTTTTGCCCGTTCCGGGAGGTCCGACGAGCAGAACACCTTTGGGAATTCGGGCTCCAACGGAGGTGAAGCGCTCAGGCTGCTTCAGGAAGGTGACAACTTCCTCAAGATCCTGCTTGGCCTCAGCCACTCCGGCGACGTCATCAAATTTGACACCGGTTTCAGCTTCCATGGCGAAGCGGGCTTTGGTCTTGCCGAACTGCATCGCCTGACCGGGACCGCCGGGCATGCCGTTGCCGCGACGCGCCAGGAAAATCAGTGACCCGATCAACAGAAGGGGAAAGAGCAGATTGCCGAGGATCCCCAGGGCCGGTGGAGCCGTGCGTGGCGGATGGATGTCGAAGCTGATTCCTTCGGTTTTCAGGGTATTGATCAGCTCGGGGGCGAGTCCAGGGAGATCGACGCGCAGACGCTGAACCCTGTTGTCGATCTCAGGATCAACAGCTTCGACCACGGCATTACGCCCACCGTCATAGATATCAACCGCTGTGATGCGTCCGGCCTCGACGTAATCAAGGAACCGCCCGTAACTCATGCGGCCGACAGCTGCGTTACGGGGCGCCTCCGTAGGGCCATTCCTGGAGATTCCCTGCAGCCCACCACTGCCAAGCAGCTGCCATCCAAGAAGCAACGCCACGCCGAGAGGGATAACCCAGAGTGCGATCTGACGCCAGCGCTGGTTCATGGAAACCGAGAAGTTGAGTTGACTTTAAGAGTTGCGACCACCGAACTGCCGGTCCTGGGGGTGAATGCCAAGGCGACCGCAGCTGTCAGAGACTTCTAAGTGCCACGATCGGATCGAGGCGGGCAGCCCTGCGCGCAGGAACAACGCCGAAGAACAGACCGATCGATCCAGACAGCGTCACCGTGACCAGCACGATGCTGCCGCCGATCGACGCCGGCAACGGTGTCAGAACAGCAACGGCGGCAACAGTGCCGATGCCCGTGGCTGCTCCGATCAAACCACCCAGGGTCGCCAGCACTAGTGATTCAACAAGAAACTGACTGAGAACATCGGAACTCCGAGCACCCAAGGCTTTACGGAGACCGATTTCCGCGGTCCGTTCGCTCACGGATACCAACATGATGTTCATGATTCCGATCCCCCCCACCAGAAGG
>WTHL01000334.1 GCA_011523155.1 Synechococcus sp. PL34863bin_39
ATCTTGATGCGCCCCTGGAGGGTTCCGCTCGGTTGGGCGAGGATTGCCTGATAAGCGGGTCCACCACCCCGGCCCACCGAACCGCCGCGTCCGTGGAAGAGCCTGAGCGCGACGCCGTGTCGGCTTGCGAGATCCTGCAGGGCGATCTGGGCCTGGTGGATCTCCCAGTTGCTCGAGAGGAATCCTGAATCCTTGTTGCTGTCGGAATAGCCCAGCATCAGCTCCTGCAGGGGCTGCGTCTGCCCTCCGACCCTTGGGAGCAACTGGCGGTAGAGCTCATTCCCGAAAAGCTCTTCCATCACCTCGGGAGCCCGTTGGAGATCCTCCACCGTCTCGAAGAGGGGCACCACAAGCAGGTCGGCATGTTCGGCGGCAGGGTCGACAAGCCCGGCTTCCTTGGCCAGAAGCAGCACCTCCAGGAGGTCGGAGACCGTGTGACTCATCGAGATCACATAGGTGCGGCAGATCCGGCTGCCGAACTCCTCCTGCAGGCGGTGCAGCATCCGGAAGACGGCAATCGTCTCCGCCGTACCCGTTGACCATTCGACCCCAGGCGGGATCAGCGGGCGGCGGGTCTGCATCTCCTCGAGCAACCAGGCCACTCTCTCGGGTTCATCCATCTCCCCGTAGGCCGTCGGCAAGCGCAGGTAGCGACTCAGCTCATCAAGGGCATCGCTGTGGCGGGTGCTCTCCTGACGAATGTCCAGGCTGGCGAGCGAAAAGCCGAAGATATGGACCTGGGTCAGAAGAGTGTCCAGCGGTTCACAGCTCAGCTCGGTGCTCACCAGGCTGTTGCGGATCAGTTCAAGATCACTGCGGAACTCCTCGACCGACCCGTAGTGGAGGGCCTCACCTCCGGTTGCCAGCGTCGTCTGGGAGACCAGTCCCTCGGGAGGGGTCTGCCACCCGGCCTCTTCGAGTTGCTGGTTGCGTTGCTTCGTGAGCTGCAGGCGCTGAAGCATGTAGCTGAGTTTGAGCCGGTACGGTTCGAGCCGGTACCGGGCTGCCCGCTCCTCGTAGACCTCGGGGAAACGCAGGCGATCCATCTCGAGGGACTCGAGCAGGGGTGCGCTCACCTGGCTCCACTGCATGGAAATGCTGAGCTGATCACGCAGAGCCTGAACAGCCGCGATGTACCGCTCGAGCATCAGCTGCCGCTGGTAGCAGGCTGTCCTCCAGGTGATTCCGGGAGTGACCGAGGGGTTGCCGTCCCGGTCGGAACCAACCCAGGATCCGAAGGTGCAGAATCCCGATGGCGGCAGCCGAACGTCTGGATAGCTGTCTGACAGAGCACTGCTGATCCGGCGCCGCAGCTGGGGCATCGCATCAAACAGCACCTGCTGGAAGTAGTGAAGCGCGTAGTCCACTTCGTCCAGAACAGTGGGCTTGAACTGGTGCAGTTCATCAGTGCGCCACCAGAGGCGGATCTCCTCCTCCAGCTGCAGGCGAAGGCTTGCCCGCTCGCCACTGGTCGGTGCCGGAGAGGCCTGCAGCTGCTGCAACAGCGTGGCCACCCTGCGCTGTTTGTGACGCACGGTGTGACGCACGATCTCAGTCGGATGGGCGGTGAACACCAGGCGGATGTCGAGATCCTGCAGCAGGGACTCCAGATGGGCCGGAGGCACGTTGAGATGGCGCAGCCGCTCGAACAGTTCGCGGAAGGTTGCCGGTTCGGTCTGGCTGGCGAGGGGAGGAGCGAAGGGATTGATCGGCTCCGCGTGCTCCTGGGAGCGGCTCATACTCGCCAGATAGCTGTCTTCCTCGATCCTCTGCTCAAGGATGTTCACCAGCTGGAAATACAGGGAGAAGGCGCGTGCCGCCGCGATGGCCTCGACAAGGTCCATCTCGCGGATCAGCTGGGCGACTGCATCGCTGCTGACGGCAGCCCCATCGCTGGCGACAGGGTCGCTGAGCTGCTTCATGCGCAGCAGCCTTTCGGCCTGGTCAGGCGGACATTCGCTCCGAAGAACGGTTTCCCAGAGGTCTTCGACCAGGGCCAGGCGGTGCTGCAGAAGGTGAGCGCCACTCGCATCGGTCGCGGGGAACCTCGACCGGTTGCTCTCTGGGGTCTGGGCAGAGGTCGAGAGCATCGAGGGGAGCGTGGCGTCGTCTGTTGACATGATCATCCCAAAGCGTCCGTCGCTTGACTGTTCATCTGTTCCTGACGCGCCATTTCCGCGATGCCGCTCTGGATCACCGAGGGGATTGAAACCCCGCTCCCATGGGCGTTCAGCCAGCGCATCGCCTGGTTGCCCTTCGACAGCACGGTGCTGATCGGTGCGAGCCTCTCCTGCAGGTTGAGCTCCTCCGCCAGCGGTGTGACGGCCCGGCAGAGGTCCTCGATCCAGACCCGACAGTTGATTGCACGATCGTCCTGCCAGTGGTGGAGCTCCGCATCAAGGCTGGAGCGGGCTGCCGCTGCATCGTTGCTGTCGCAGAGATGCTGGAGCTTGGCAGGGCTGAGGTGACTGATCTGAAAAGGGTCAAGCGCGGCAGGGTCGCGCAGGAGCATCAAGACGCGGAGTTCGAGCAGCGCAGTGATGGCCAGCAGGAGATCGGGGTCGGTGATCAGATCGCAGATGCGCAGCTCAAGACGGTTCAGTGCATGGGGACGATCAGGACCGTTCGGTCGGACCGAGGTCCAGAGATGACGCACGTTGTGCATGCTGCCCTGCCGGAGCTGATCTTCGATCCAGCCCACAAAGTGGGTGTGATCCCTGAAAAGAGGCACGTCGGCCGGTGTGAGGGGAAACTGCAGCCAGCGTTGAGAGTGTGCACCTGTGGTTTGTCCACCCAGAAATGGTGAACTGGCGCTCAGTGCCAGCAGCAGTGCTGCTTCACAGCGGACCAGCCGGAGTGCGGCGAAGAGAGCGCTGCTGTCGGAAATTCCGAGATTGATGTGGACGCTGGCTGTCACCACCCGTGTGCCGTAGGTGGCTTCAAT
>WTHL01000273.1 GCA_011523155.1 Synechococcus sp. PL34863bin_39
TCGGGAACGGTTCAAGGCGAGTCCGCGCTTTGCCTGATGCTGTTAGTTACCGCCAAGCGGCCGATTCGGATTGGTGCGCTGGTTTGACAGCATCACGCCTGTCACCAGCAGCATCACGCCGATGGTGGTGCCTGGATGGATGGATTCGTTCAGGAGCAGTGCGGCACTGGTCACGGCGACAACGATGGACAGGCTCCCGAGCAGGGACACCGTGGCAACACTGGCCTGGCGGTACGCCATTCGCAGGGCCAGCTCACTCCCCAGGGAGAGCGTCAGGGAATACAGCAGCAGCACGCCAAGCACCCACCAGATCTGCAGCAGCAGAAAGTGCTCTGGGCCGAAAAGCACGATGGCGAGGAGTCCAAACACAAGAGCTGAGGCTGTGGCGCCAACCCCGATGCTGAGGCTTGCGGATAGGTGCCGACCCGCGACCGTTCGGCCTGTCAGAGCCGCCCCACTGAAGGCCATCACGCCCACCAGCGCCCAGCCCACACCCACCAGAGTGTTCTGGTGGCCGATGGCCGCCATCTGCCCCAGTTGGTGCAGCAGCAGTCCGCTGCTGATCAGAAGCACGCTGGTCGCGAAGGCTTTTGGCAGTGGTTCCCGCAGGATCCAGCGGGCCATCAGGGCTGAGACGGGCAGGATCAAGGCAAAGATCAGGGTTTGCGTGATCACGGAGAGTGCATCCAGCGCGAAGTAGTACGCCACAGGGCCGAGGAAGCGACCGAGAAAGGCATCGCTCACCAGCAGATAGCGGTCATGCCCGTTCAGGCTGGCGATCTGCACACGAAGATCACGGCGTCCGCTGATCAGAAAGGTCACGCCAGAGATCAGCTGAACGAAAAAGAAGACATTGCAGAAACTCACCGGATTGACCCCGTTCACGGGATGGCTTGCCCCGTGAAGTTGCAACACCTTGAGCACGGTGTTGTCGAGTCCCCGGAACACGATGAAAATCGCGATTGGGGCCATCCATTGCTGCCATGGCGTCCGCATCACCAATCCGTTGAGGCTCGTCGCCGGTAATCCAGTCGCGGAGGCACGACGTACAGCTCTCCGAATCCTTCATCTCCATTGAGTCCTTCTTCACCATGGTCGTCAAGCCACGTTCGCTGCAGTCCCGCGTTGTTCTGGGGGGCCTTGCCCTCGCGGCCTGCTCTGTCAGCGCTGTTCACGCTGTTTTGCCGTCAAAGCCCTCAGTATCCGCAACCCCTTCTCCCGTCAAGCTGATTGCTGCGGAAACGACGCAGGGCACCTTTCGCCCCGCCGAAACACCTGTTCGTGGTGGTTTCAGGATCTATCAGAACGGCACCACAGCAACACTTGAACTCAGCAGCGATTTCAAGACCAACGACCTTGCTCCGGATCTGAAAATCGCCTTCAGCCCATCGCGCACGCCCCTGGCGATGAGCAAGCCGCCCGCCTATCCCCTTGCAGAAGGGACTTACACGGTGCTGGCTCCCCTTCGCGCAACGTCAGGTGCGCAGAGTTATGAAATTCCACGCTCGATCGACCTTGCCCGTCAGGGGTCCGTCCTGATCTGGTGTGAACAGTTCAACGCCACCATGGCGTGGGCACCCCTGAAGTGATAGGACCATCCTGAGCACAGGCTGGCAGTCCCAGTTCGTTCCTCAATCCTCCGTTGCCGATGCAAACCGTTGACTGGCTGTGGTTGATCCATCCCGCGCTTGCGGTCGTGGTTGTCTACCCCCTGCTGGGGATGGTGTTGCGCCTGGCCCGTCAGACCCGGGACCGGCGTGTTCTGCACAGCAAGCTGCCGCCCACCGTTGGCCGTGATCACGCCGACCTCGGGCAGTGGCTCACCGCTGCTGTGGTGGGTGTGGTTCTGGTTGCTGAAACGGTGGTGATCGCAACCAGCAAGCCGCTGTTCGCTTTCGATGGGGGAACGGGACGCCTGGTGCAACTGCTGCTTGTGTTGGTCGGCAGTGTCATCGCCTTCGCTGCGCTCTGGCGTGTGCGGAAGCCGCCCTACCGCGCCAGCTTCGCCTTGCTCACCTGGTTCGGGATGATCGGTCTCGGCCTGCAGCCTGAGGTGTTCCGTCGCAGTGACAATCCCCTGGACCCCGTGTTCTGGCAGTCCCATTTCTGGGGAGGGATCGGCCTCGCTGGCCTGATGCTGCTGTCGCTCGCCGTGCGACCCGAGATTCATCGCGATCTGCGTTGGCGTCGTCTGCATCTGTCGCTCAACGTTCTCGCCACCGTGATCTTCCTGGCGCAGGGTCTCAGTGGTCCCCGTGATCTGCTGGAGATCCCGCTCAGCTGGCAGAAACCCACGATCTACAGCTGCGATTTTCAGCAGCGCACCTGTCCGCCTCCCGCGCCGTCTCCGAAGGCCAACAGTTGAACGCTGTTCCCTGGGCTGTGCTCCTGTCGGCGTTGCTGACGCTCCGCTATCTGCATTGGAGAGTCAGTGACACGCTCAACCTCTCCGGCCCCTGGGTCGCAGGGTTCAGTTGTCTGGTGTTTGCTGCAGAGCTCTGGCTTCTCGCCCACTGGTTGCTGCTGCTGCTGTTCAGCCTGGTTCCCGAGGTGTCCCGCCGATCCAGGGCCGCGGTGAACCGGGGTATGACCGGTCTCTCGACTCCCTGGGTGGATGTTCTGGTCCCCTCCTGCGGTGAGCCCCTTGCGGTGGTGGAACGCTGTCTTCGGGGTTGTCGATCCATGACCTACCCCCGTGTTGTTGTTTGGCTGCTGGATGACACGGGGCGTCCTGAGTTGCAGGCGCTCTGCGTTCGACTCGGCTGTCGTTACAGGCAGCGCCCGCGGCACGACCATGCCAAGGCGGGGAACCTCAACCATGTGTTGCCGGAACTGGAGGGCGAGCTTCTGGCCGTGTTTGATGCCGATGTGGTGCCGGTGCAGGCGTTTCTCAGCCGTACGGTCGGCTGTTTTGCGGACTCGGAAGTCGGCCTGGTGCAGACC
>WTHL01000306.1 GCA_011523155.1 Synechococcus sp. PL34863bin_39
AACTGCATCAGTTCGGTGATCAGGATCTGGAGCGCCGGATGGCCCAGCTCGGGGATGGCGTTGCCCTGGTCACGGCCTCGCCGCGGGCCTTGAGCACCTGGCTCGGTCTTCCCGCTTCCCTCGCGGAGCATCCGGATCTCGAGGGTCTTGTCGCTGCCCTGGGGGTCAGGGGGCCCTCCCTCACGGTGGATGGCATGCTCCGCTTCCGTAGCCCGGTGCTGCCCCAATCCCGGTCCGAGGGGCACTCCCTGCTGGCGGGAGCCGGTGGCGATGCCGAGGTGCTTGCCGCGCTCAGCAACCCCGCCGCGTTGCTGGATGCCTCCGAGCAGGATCCCCTGGCGGATTGGCTGCGGCCCGTGCTCAGGGCGGCCCTCGATGCGTTGGATGCGCCGGCCCTCGATGCCCTGACGCAGCAGACCGATGGCCCTTTGCTCTGGGAGCAGCAGCCGCAGGGCTGGTTGCTGGCAACCAGGTCCGACCGCCCGGGCCCCGATCCGGTCGATGCCGCGTTGCAGACGCAGGGCCTGGTGCGTTCCTCTCTCGACGGCGACCGGGGCCCTCTCACGGTCTGGACGCGGCTGCAGCGTCAGCGCAGCCGGGGTACGGATGGTCTTCAGGCCCAGCTTGCCGTGGCCCTGGCACGGGACTCCGGTGCGGACTGGTGGGGGGAGACCCTCGATGCCCTTCAGCGCCGCCGTGATGGACAAGCCGCTCAGCCCCGACTGCACCAGTTGGAGGATTTGAATGCGGGTGAGCCGGCCCTGGCGCAACAACTGGCCCTGGCTGCAGTGTCGAGCCGAGCGCAACTGCAGCGCTGGCGCCCCTGGACCCTGATCCAGACCGTGGCCGGTCAGTCCCTGATGGGGCCCGTCCAGGGACTTGCCCTCGGTGTGGGCCCAGCTCCGTCGTCTGACATCCCCACCGATCCTGAGCAGGCTGGTGCCAGCGACACCCTGCGGCTGCGTGCCCTGCTCGACCTGGGTTGACCTTTACCTGCTGCGCCATGGCATCGCCGTGGAGCGCATCAACGGCCGGGATCACCCGTCGCGAGGGCTGACGATGAAGGGGCGCTCGCGAACGTTGAGGGTCGTGAAGGCGTTGGCCGCCGCCGGCTTCCAAGCCGATCAGGCGATCTCGAGTCCGTACCTGCGGGCAATGGAAACGGCCTGGCTGGCCCACCGCGGGGGACTGGCGCCGCCGCCTGTTCCCTGTGCGCGGTTGCAGCCCGGTGGGCCTGGCATGGATCGGCTTGCAGACATCGCCGGCCCGCTCCTGCTGGTGGGTCATGAGCCCGATTTAGGCCGTCTGGCGTCGTTGCTGATCGGTGCCCCGGTCGGCGCCATTCGGCTGCGGAAGGCGGGGTTCTGTCATCTCCGCTGGGCGGCGGGGGAGGAGGCGCTAGCCGGGCGTGCCTCCCTTGAACGGCTTGTTTCCCCAGGGGTTCTGCTGCGCTGAAGCCTGCTTCTACACAGCGGCGATTAGGTTGATCCTGCACAGCAGGTTGGCGGTGGCACAGGCTCCCGGAGATGAAATCCGCCATGAACGCACGGGCATCGTGTTCCGTCCCGGGCTGGACGGCGTGCCCGCCACCCAGTCGTCGATCTGCGACATCGATGGCCAGATCGGCCGCCTTTCCTATCGCGGCTATCCCCTGGAGGAGCTGGCAGCGCAAAGCACGTTTCTGGAAACGGCCTTTCTGCTGATCTGGGGCGAGTTGCCCACGGCGGATCAGCTCAAGGCGTTTGAGCACGAGGTGCAGATGCACCGGCGCGTGAGCTTCCGCGTCAGGGACATGATGAAGTGCTTCCCTGCCACAGGGCATCCCATGGATGCCCTTCAGTCGAGTGCGGCATCGCTCGGGTTGTTCTATTCCCGCCGTGCGATCGACGACCCCAAATACATCTATGCAGCGGTTGTTCGCCTGATCGCCAAGATCCCCACGATGGTTGCGGCGTTCCAGTTGATCCGCAAAGGGCAGGATCCGATTCAGCCGCGGGACGATCTCGCCTATTCGGCCAATTTTCTCTACATGCTCACCGAGCGGGAGCCGGATCCATTCGCAGCCCGCATCTTTGATCGCTGTCTGATGCTCCACGCCGAGCACAGCCTCAATGCCAGCACCTTCAGTGCCAGGGTGACGGCCAGCACCCTCACGGATCCCTACGCCGTCGTCGCCTCCGCCGTGGGCACCCTGGCCGGCCCTCTCCACGGCGGTGCCAATGAGGATGTGCTGGCCATGCTCGAGGACATCGGATCCCCCGATCAGGCCGCGGCGTACCTCGAGGACGCGATCGCTCAGAAGCGCAAGGTGATGGGCTTCGGTCATCGCGAATACAAGGTCAAGGATCCGCGCGCGGTGATTCTTCAGTCGCTGGCCGAGGAGATGTTCGATCGCTTCGGCCACGACGAGCTCTATGACGTGGCCCGTGCCCTGGAGACTGCAGCTGAATCCAGGCTGGGGCCGAAAGGCATCTATCCCAATGTCGACTTCTACTCAGGGCTGGTGTACCGGAAGCTCGGCATTCCGAGGGATCTGTTCACCCCCGTGTTCGCGATCTCCCGGGTGGCCGGCTGGCTTGCCCACTGGCGGGAACAGCTGGGCGCCAACAGAATTTTCAGGCCCTCTCAGATCTACACCGGTCAAGCGCAACGTCGCTGGACTCCGCTCGAAAGCCGACTTCCGGCTGCGGGCGCCTAAGTTGCTTCCATCTCACCCCTGAACATGGTGACCCCCCTTGCCAGCACAACGACGGCCGTGGTGAGCCCCGGCCTCGATCTGGAGCGCAGTTTCAGCCAGGCTGTCGAAGGATTCGGCCTCTCCCCGGATGTCGCCCATCTGATCTGGCTTCCCCTCCCGATGCTGCTGGTTCTGGTGGCCGCTGTGGTGGGGGTGCTGGTCACGGTTTGGCTGGAGCGCAAGATCTCGGCCGCTGTTCAGC
>WTHL01000287.1 GCA_011523155.1 Synechococcus sp. PL34863bin_39
GGCTGAGATCGTGGGTGGAGATCAGGATCGTGCGTCCCTCAGCCCTGAACCGGAGGAACAGATCCGCCATCAGCTTTTCAGTGCGCACATCGACACCGTTAAAGGGTTCGTCGAGCAGCAGCACCGACGCACCCTGGGCGATGGCCCGGGCGAGGAAAGCGCGCTTGCGCTGGCCTCCTGACAGGGCGCCGATGGGGCGATCTCTCAGGCCCAGCAATTCAACCTGTGAGAGGGCTTCCCTCACCGCGACGCGATCCGCACGCCCCGGAATTCGGAGGGGATTCATCGATCCATAGCGGCCCATCATCACCACGTCCCAGACCGACACCGGGAAGTTGTTGTCGATTCCCTCGCTCTGGGGCACATAGGCCACGGCATGCTCCCGCTGGGCCTCGGCAACGGTGAGACCGTTGATGCGGACCCGGCCACGGGCGGGTCGCACGAAACCGGTGAGCACCTTGAACAACGTGGACTTGCCGGCGCCGTTCATCCCGACCAGGCCACAGATGCAACCGGGCGGCAGGGCCAGGGAAGCGTCGTGAAGCGCAACCGTTGCGTTGTAGCTCACACAGACGTGGTCGGCTTCGATTCGCATCGTCATAACGACTGACCCTGCGGATTCAGACCCTGTCGGATGAGTTTCACATTGTGGCGCTGCAGATCCAGGAGGGTGGGGGCTGGTCCGTTGCGTTCCGAAAGGGAGTCCACATAGAACGTGCCGCCAAAACGCACACCCGCAGCCGCAGCCACCTGGCGCTGAACCTTGTCGCTCACGGTGCTTTCACAGAACACAGCTGGCACACCGGAGGCTCGAACGGTGTCGATCAGACGCGCCATCCGCCGGGGCGTGGCCTGGCTCTCAGCATTGACGGGCCAGAGATACGCTTCGCGCAGTCCGTAATCCTTGGCCAGATAGGTGAACGCGCCCTCGCAGGTGACCAGCAGTCGCTGAGGCTCCGGAATCTCCGCAAGGGCTGAACGCAGCTCCTGATCCAGCGACTCCAGCTGACGCTTATAGCTCTCACCATTGCGCTGATAAGCCACCGCACCGGCGGGATCCAGCTCTGAAAAGGCCGTCACCATGCGATCCACATACTGCTGGGAGCGCTTGGGAGACATCCAGGCGTGGGGATTCGGACGTCCGGCATAGGCATCCCCTTCAATCAGCAGAGGGTCCATTCCCTCCGACAGGGTGATCGTGGGGATGTCGCCAGCAGAGGCGGTGAACCGCCGCGCCCAGAGTTCAAGACCGAGCCCGTTCTCAAGAATCAACTGCGCTGACGCTGCTTGTTCAAGATCGCTGGGCGTGGGTTCATAGCCGTGGATTTCGGCGCCCTGCTTGGTGATCGAATGCACCCGAAGACGGTCGCCCGCGACATTCCGCGCCATGTCAGCCAGCACGGTGAATGTGGTGAGCACAAGGGGGCGCTGGTCAGCGTTCTGTGGTGAGGGGGTCGTGAGGGGAGCACGACAGGCCGTGGTCAACAGGACGACCACCCCCATAACCCCTTGCAGCAGCCTCAAGATGAAATCAGCAATGACGCATTGACTGGTTTGAGATTAAGCGAGTTTCCCAACGCCTTCGCGATCGTTCAGGCGTCGGTCGACACACTGCTTTTGCGACGGCGACAACGGTCTGAGCAATAGCGAACCTCATCCCAGATTGCCTTCCACTTCTTGCGCCACTGGAACGGACGTCCACAGACCGGGCACACTTTTGTGGGGCGGTCGCTCGGACGGGGCATGCTGATCAGGGCAAAAGATGGGCACGATTCCAGGATGGACAGGCAACCTTGACGATTGAGAAACGCCACATCCAGGAGCTGGTGAAGCAGTGCGCCACAGGCCTGTTTGATCTGGCCTGCGCGGTCAGCGGGCATCCTGCCTGGGACTTGAATCTGCCCGTGGGCGTGATCGATGCGCGCCACGACAAAGCGAGACTGACCGTGACGGCGGTCGGCACCATCAACTCGGTCCTACGGGCCTCCCCCACCATCGGCACGCCGCTGATGCAGCGGTTCTTCGCGCGTTACAACAGCGTCGGACTGGAACAGGCTCAGAGGGAGTTCCGTAACGGGCCCGATGCCGATGCCTTCGACGAGCTCTGGGAGACGTACAGAGATGAACGTCGCAGCGGGGGCCAGGCGATGTGGAGCGTTGAAGACGCCACGCGTTTCGTCATGCACAGCAGACAGAGCCACAACGATCACGAGGTGGCCTGCGTCGCGATCCTCCCCGGAGATCCTCACGCCATCTGCACCTTCAGCGTGCCGATTCGCTTCCTGACACGAACGGACATCGACGGCGACAGTCCGGAGGCCTGAGGCAGGGCCTCGCCCCACCATCAACCCGTCACAGCTCAGCTCAGAACAGTGTTCCCTGAAGGGCCTCCGGAGGTTCAGGGGAAGGCTGGTGATGCTGATGACTCCAACCCTCAGGCGACCAGGGCTCCAACAGGCTCTCCAGAGCACGGAGTTCGCCGCCGTGGACCGGAGCCAGCCAGGCCGCTTCCAGCCCAGCGGGGATGAGAACAGGCATGCGCGGATGCCAGGGAGACACCAGGGTGTTCGGCCGCGTGGTCAGCACGGTGCAGGTGTCCAACTCGCTGCCATCGGCACCGAGCCAGCGCTCCCAGAGCCCCGCCAGCCAGAACACCGACCCATCCCTGGGTTGGAAGCCATGGCGCTTCTCGTAAAAGGCTGTGGCGGGAATCAGACAACGGCGGTGCCTCCAGGCCGCCCTGAAACTCGGTTTGTCCATCGCCGTCTCGGATCTCGCATTAATCGGACGTGACGCCGCACTCGGATCCTTGACCCATGCCGGCAGCAACCCCCAGAGCAGGAGCGCAGCACGCTCAACCCCCTCGTCCCGGAGCAGGGCAAGCACAGGCTCGGACGGCCGCACGATGGCGCGTGGCTGGTACCAGCGGCGATG
>WTHL01000303.1 GCA_011523155.1 Synechococcus sp. PL34863bin_39
GCCCGCAGCCCAAGCTGCAGGCGACACAGGGTGTCTCGGCAAGCGACGGGTTCAAGAAGTAACTCCAGCAGAGGGCTGAGCTGAAGCGTTGAGGGAAGAATGAAGTCAGCCCACCGGAACTGGGGAGGACGGGCAAAGTTGCAAAAGGTGCTGCTCAGGGGCACCAACCGATTCAGGCTCGACTCCATCAGCAGAGCAACACTCTTTCGCGACCTTAACGGCGACCACAACCCTGGTCACGACCTGGATTCATCGCGTCTGGACACCAGAGATGGGTGGTTCAGCAATGAATCCATCAATCGGACACCCCGCAACTGATTGATCAAGGGCATGTGGCCTTCGGGCGCATCCAGCGCCCAGGTGAAGGCGGAGGGATAACGGGTCCAGACACCCTCCTGCTTCCAACCGATCCTGGGCCAGAGACGTTCGTAACGACCATCGAGCCCCTTGAGCAAACGGGCCTGGGTGGTGAAGCCGAAGCGACCTTGCGAATAGGCGGTCCAGAGCCGATCCAGCGTGATCAGGTCCAGACCTTCCATTGGAGGGACTTCACTGAAATACACATAGCCCCGTCGCTCCGCCTCTGGGCCAGCAAGCTGGCGCAGCACCTTGCTGGTGAAGCGATCAGCGTCCTCAAACTGTTCAGTGAGCAGATCGCGCTGGAGAGGGCTGTAGTCGATGCCAACAGCGGACGCCGTGGTGAACCAGCCGGATGAACGCCCCAGCAGAGCGGGCAGGACCTGAGGTTGATGCCGCTGAAACACCTGCAGAATCCAACCTGCAGCCCAGTCATCGCTCTCGGGGGAAAAGCCTGAGAGTGCCTTGGGTCCGAGAGCGGCCAGTTCATCGGACCGCTTTTCGACCGTGGCGATCAGGGAACGACGCTGGCGGGCGGAACCGGTCCGAAAACGCTCGAGCAGTTGCTCAGACGTCAGATTGGGTGTGGAGGAGAGTCCGGAAAGCATGAATCGAGACCGGCTCTCACTGGCACGGCGCTGGCCCACTATGTCAGGCATGGGCGCCAAGACGACGACGGATTTCGCAAGCTTCCGGAAAGCTGCAGGCCAGCTTGTGGATGTCCGCAGCCCGGGGGAGTTCGCGAAAGGCCATTGGCCTGGCGCCGTCAACTTTCCTCTGTTCAACGATGAGCAGCGGGCTGAGGTCGGCACCACCTACAAGCAACAGGGCCGTGGGCAGGCCATCGAGCTGGGGCTGGCCCTTGTCGGACCCCGATTGAGCGCCATGGCCCAAGGGCTTCGCAACCTTGCCGGACCATCAGGCTCGCTGCGCATCTACTGCTGGCGGGGAGGCATGCGCTCCAACAGCGTCGCCTGGCTTGCAGGACTGGTGGACCAGACCCCTCTTGTTCTGGAGGGGGGATACAAGGCCTACCGCAGCTGGGTTCTGGAGCAATTCCGTTGCGACTGGCCTGTGAAGTTGCTGGGGGGGCGCACCGGCAGCGGCAAGACCGATCTGCTCCTGGCTCTGGCCAAGCGCGACGTGGCGGTGGTCGACCTGGAAGGCCTCGCCAACCACAGGGGCAGCAGCTTCGGGGGACTGGGCCTCCCCGAACAGCCGAGCACGGAGCACTACGAGAATTGTCTGGCTGAGGCACTCGATCGACACCGGGACACTGGCGCCGCTGAGATCTGGCTGGAGGCAGAAAGCGCCCAGGTGGGGCGGTGCCGGATTCCCAGGGATCTGTTTGTGCAGATGCAAGGAGCGGATGTCCTGGAGGTGCAGCGGTCCGCCGATGAGCGGGTTGAGCAACTGGTTGCGGTGTACGGACATCAGGGTGCTGCCGAGCTGACCGAGGCCACCCAGCGGATCAGCCGGCGCCTGGGTCCGCAACGGACCCGCCAGGCGCTGGACTCTATTGCCAGTGGCGACATGCGTGACGCCTGTCGAGCCATGCTCGATTACTACGACCGTTGCTACAACCACGAACTCGAACAGGCCAGAGATCGGCGCAGCGTCAGCATTGCGGGCCTTGCCCCTGAGGCAGCGGCTGAACACCTCCTGGCACTTGGGTTGGTCCGGTCCATCCATGCAACGGGCAGTGCGGCCGACACTGCATCGGGGCAATGACGTGACGTTCGTCCCTAAACTCCGCCTTTGAAATGGCGGATTCTTCATGGCAGACGACACCAAGGCAGCCATTCAGTTCTTCCGTGGGGTGAACGAGCCTGTCGTCCCCGACATCCGTATGACACGCAGCCGGGACGGACGCACCGGCCAGGCGAAATTCGTCTTCGAAGAGCCTCAGGCGCTCGCGCCCGAAACCCTCGGCGACATTGCCGGAATGTGGATGGTCGATGAGGAAGGCTCGATGGTCACCCGGGAGGTGAACGGTCGTTTCGTCAACGGCAAACCCTTCGCGCTTGAAGCCACCTACACCTGGAAAACTGAAGCCGACTTCGAGCGTTTCATGCGCTTCGCCCAGCGTTACGCCGATGCCAACGGCATGGGCTATTCCCAGAATTCCGGAGACAATGCGGATGGTGATGCCGTAAGCGGGTGAAATTCCCTCAGTGGATGGGGCTGGTGGCCGTTGGTGCTGCCTGCCTGCTGCTCTGGAGTCTTCGCGACGTCCTGATCCTTGGCTTCGCCTCCATTGTGCTGGCCATGGCCCTGTGCACCCTCGTTGGCAGCCTCCGGGAGCGCTGGGCGATTCCAAGACTCTGGGCCTTGCTTGTCTGCCTTCTGGGTCTGATTCTTGTCATCGGAATCGGACTGGCGGTGCTCGTTCCACCGTTTATCAGTCAGTTTCAGCAACTGCTTCAGCAGCTTCCGGAAGCGGCCCAGGCTCTCAAACAACTGGCGATCGACACGATCACCAAGCTCTCTGGGATGGTCTACGGACTTCAAGGCACCGACACTTGGAGCACGGAACTGCTGACAACGGGCAAGGCCATTCCCGACGGAGCGACATTG
>WTHL01000335.1 GCA_011523155.1 Synechococcus sp. PL34863bin_39
ACTTCTTGGCCATACAGGCGGTCGTTCTATGCGGACTAATCCACCACGATACCTGGTGGCCTGACCCGGTCCTCCGTCAGCGTCCGATCAGCTGCTGCACCAGGGGGAGCTGGGTGGTGTCGCGCACGATCAGGACAACGCTGAGCCCGAGCAGCAGCAGCAGCCCTGACTGCATCACGGCGAGCTGGAAGCGCTCGGGCAGCGGGCGACCCCGCACCCCTTCCACCAGCAGCATCACCAGTTGGCCGCCATCAAGCAACGGCAGGGGCAGAGCGTTGAGCACCGCCAGATTGATCGAGATCAAGGCCGTGAACAGCACCAGGCCACCGCCGCCCTGGCTGCTCAGTTGTGCCCCCATCTCCACGATCTTCACGGGGCCGCTGACCTGCTGTGCGGTCTGTCCGAAGTTGGTGATCAGCCCGCCGTATCCGACCACCGTGTTCTTGACCAGCCCCGCAACCTGGGCGCTGCCGTAGCGGATGGCGGCAAGGGGGGTGGGTGCAGGCTCGAGGGCACCGCTGATGTTGGCCTGAAGCTGGGCGCCGATCCGGCCCTGGCCGTTGCGATCGGCGGGGGTGAGTGCCAGCTCGCGCTCGTCGCCATTGCCCTGGCCGCTGCGGCTGAGCACTCGAAGCGCTTGACCGGGCTCGGACTGGATCCGATCGACGAGGTCGCGGACGGAGTCCTGACCTCGGCCGAGGCGCTCGCCATTGATGCCGAGAATGCGATCGCCGGCACGCAGACCTGCCTGGGCTGCCGGTTCGCCTGGCTGAACGGAGATCACCATCACCCCCGGTTCCGGAGCGGCGGGGATGCCGACCAGCGCGGACTGCCCGACGAGGACCACCCAGGCGAGGAGCAGATTGGCCAGCACCCCGGCACTGATCACCAGGATGCGTTGAGGGATGGGGCGGTTCCGCAGCAGATCGGGGTCGTCCTTGGGAATCGTGCTGTCGTCGTCGTCATCGGGGAACGACACAAATCCACCGAGGGGCAGCAGACGCAGGGCATAGGTCACCCCCTTGTAATCCCGTTTCAGCAGCGCTGGCCCGAAGCCGACGGAGAAGCCGTTGACGCGAATGCCCTGACCGACGGCCGCCAGGAAATGGCCGGCTTCGTGGATCACAACCAGCAGTCCGAGAGCCAGCAGTGCTGCAAGGACGAATAGCCCGGCGGTTTGAGGACGATCATTCTGGCGGCAGACGCTCGCGACCGAAGTAGGGCACCAGGGCCTTGGGAAGTACAACGCTTCCATCGTCCTGCTGACCGTTCTCCAGCAGGGCTGCCATGGTGCGGCCGACGGCCAGCCCACTGCCGTTCAGGGTGTGCACGAGCCGCGTGTTTTTTCCTTCCTTGGTGCGGATCGCCGAGCGGCGTGCCTGGAAATCACCGCAGACACTGCAGCTCGAAATCTCCCGGTAGGCCTTTGCTCCCGCCAACCAGACTTCAAGGTCGTAGGTCCTTGCGGCGGAGAACCCGATGTCTCCCGTGCAGAGGTCGAGCACCCGGTAGGGCAGCTCAAGGGCCTGCAGCACCGCCTCGGCATCACGGGTGATCTGTTCATGGGCCTCCTCGGAGCGTTCGGGATGGACGAACCAGTACAACTCCACCTTGTTGAACTGGTGCAGGCGGATCAGGCCCCGGGTGTCGCGCCCGTAACTCCCCGCTTCCCGACGGAAACAGGGGCTGTAGGCCGCGTAGCGCAACGGCAGCTGGTCAACGGGGATGATTTCATCGCGATGCAGCGATGTGACCGGCACTTCGGAGGTCGGCGTCAGCCAGAGGTCGTCCTGGGCGCAGCGGAAGCTCTCCTCAGCGAACTTCGGCAGCTGGCCTGATCCCTGCAGGCTGGCGCTGTTCACCAGCACCGGCGGCATCACCTCCCGGTAGCCCTTGCCGGTGTGAAGGTCGAGCATGAAATTGATCAGTGCCCGCTCCAGGCGTGCACCCTGCCCGATCAGGGTGACGAAACGGCTCTGGGCGATGCGCGCCGAGCGCTCGGTGTCGAACAGCCCAAGGCGATCGGCAACCTGCCAGTGCTCCTTCAGCCCCTCCTCGCATCTGGGGTTGCCCCAACGGCGGACCTCCTTGTTGTCGTCTTCGCTGAGACCCTCCGGACAGGCGGCAGCCGGAAGGTTGGGGAGGGCGAGCAGCTGTTCCCTCAGCTTCGCGGTGAGCTGCTTCTCTTCGTCTTCGAGAACAGCAACCTGCTGCTTGATCTGATTCCCCTGGCGGCGCAGATCGGCGACCTCGTCACCCTTGGGATCCGCCCCACCCTTGATTTTGAGACCCACCTCCTTACCGATGCGATTGCCATCGGCCTGAAGTGCACTGCGCTGCTCCTCGAGGTTTCGCTGTTGCTGGGCGATGAGCTGAAGGCCCGCAAGATCAACCTTCATCCCCCGGCGCCCGAGCTCGCGGGCAATCACATCAGGGTTGTCACGCACCAGGCGCTGATCGAGCACGGGGGTTTGGATCGCGGCGCCGGCAGCCTAGGCGCTGGCCCTCAGAGCACCTGGCCCACCATGACGGCAGCCACTGCCGAGAACACGGTGATCCCGAGGGCTGTAAGGGGGTTCTGGCCCTGGGCGACAGCCACGGTGGTGATCACGCCCGCGCCCAGGCAGGCCACGGCGAGTTGGCTGGTGAGATCGTTGAATCGGTTCACGCCGCTCGGTGCAGTTCTGAAGGGAAGCTACGGAGCTGAAATCCACCTGCCCTGGAACAGAAACAGTCTCGTTACGTCGCTTCGGGTTTCTTCATCTAGCGCAATCCTTCAGGCGGCAGGAGGGGCGCTGCTGGCGCCCCGGGCGCGGCCACTGCTGGCCCAGTGCTTGAGCGCATCGAGCTGTTCGCGGGCGGTGCGTGAGAGGGGCACCAGCTGGCTGGATGCCTTGATCAGGTCACTGTCACTGAGCTCGCGGCGCTCAGCGAAGGCCAGGTGCATGGCTTCAATCACAACCTGCTCGAGCTCGGCTCCGGAGTAGCCCTCGGTGCGTCCCACCACGCTGTCGAGAGGAAGCGACAGGCCCGGCCGCCGGCGCGAGATGTGCAAGGCAAGAATGCTTTTGCGCTCCTGCGGGGCTGGGAGATCGAGCAGGAAGATCTCGTCAAAACGCCCTTTGCGAAGGAGCTCAGCGGGAAGCCGGTCCACCGCATTGGCCGTCGCCACCACGAACACGGCGGACCGTTTCTCCGCCATCCAGGTGAGCACCGTGGCGAGGACCCGCTGGCTGGTGCCGCCATCACTCCGGGCATCCCCGCCGAAGCCCTTGTCGATTTCGTCGATCCAGAGCACGCAGGGCGCCATCGCCTCCGCTCGCTCGATCGTTTCGCGGGTTCGCGCCTCGCTGGCGCCCACCAGGCCGGCAAACAGACGGCCGACATCAAGGCGAAGCAGCGGCATCGACCAGCTGTGCGCCACCGCCCGGGCCGTCAGTGACTTGCCCGTTCCCTGGGGGCCCACGAGCAGGACACCGCGAGGCAGGGGCAGGCCAAAGCTGCGGGCTTCGTCGGAAAAGGCCTGATGCCGCTGCTCCAGCCACTGCTTCAGCAGATCCAGGCCTCCGATATCCGCTGGATCAGCGTCGGTGTGGCAAAACTCCAACACCTCACTGCGGGCCAGTGCGCGTCGCTTCTCCTCAAGGACATCGGCCAGGTCGTCCCGGCTCAGGGCACCGCGCTGGGCCAGGGCGCGCGCTGCGACATGCCGCACCCTGGCCTCGCTCAGGCCGCTGCAGGCATGGGTGAGCTCCTCCAGGACGTCGTTGTCCAGGGCTCTGCCGCTGGCCTGGGCGATCGACTGCAGCAGACCTCGGATTTCCGTGTCTCGCGGGAGGGGGAGGTCCAGGAGCGTCAGGGATTCCTCCAGCTCGGCCGGAGGTGTCCAGGCCCCTGTGCAAAGGATCAGTGTGTGGGGGCGTTCGCGCAGCGTCGTGGTCAGATTCCTGAGCATCCGGGCGATGCCAGGGTCATCGCAGAACCGATGAAAATCCTTCAGCAGCAGCAGGGTTGGATTGCTCTGATCCAGCTCCTGCAGCCACTGGAGCACGGCCATCGGCTGACGGGCTCCGAGGGCGTCGTTGTTGAGCACCCCTTCGAGCCCCTTGATGAAGTCCCAGCTGGCCACGCGCCGCGTCCCCAGTCGTGCTGCTGCCTGCCCCAGCAGCGTCTGCACGCGCTCCTCCTCGGCACTGCGGATCCAGATCAGCGGTGTTCCCGCCCTGATCAGCAGATCGAGTTGATCACCCCACTGGTCAACCATCTCCGCGTTCGTTCTGCAGCTGGCGTAGAGCCTGCCAGCGTGGGTCAATCACTGGCGTGTCGCTCTCCACGGTCTCAACAGTCCGCAGCGGCGGACCTGGACAGGCGTCACCGCACCGGTTCACGACAGACAGCTGAAGGCTGAGTTGTTCGAAGGCCCAGCGTTCCGGTTCGAAGACGCCACGCGGATCGAGGCTTTCAACCAGACCTTCCGGGTGGTCA
Source organism: Synechococcus sp. PL34863bin_39 (assembly GCA_011523155.1). Next base: position 4,486 of record WTHL01000335.1, read on the forward strand.
GGATCGAGGCCGGCCTCCAGCATGGCCTCCAGTCCCTGGCCATCGCCCAGCCAGATGAGCTCATCGGTCTCAACCGCGATCTCCTGGTTGAAGTATCCGAGGCAGCGATCGCAGCAGAGGCTGACGATGGTCTGCAGGGAGCCGCGAACTTCGAGCACGTTGCCGCGGTGTTCGGCCTGGATCTCACCGCGCACCGGGGTGAGGGACGGGAGCTCCTCAAGCTTGCCTTCGATGCACCAGACCTTCGGAGCTCCAAGGGACTGGAGATCCCGCAGGGGCACGGGCTCCAGGCCGGCGATCACTTGTTGCCGCCCCGGGGCTCGAACGGCAGGCGCGAGCCGCCCTGTGCGTTGCCTGCGGCAGCTGACGCCACGCTCTGCTGCTTCAGCTGGTCGTTGAGGATGGACTGCAGATTGTCAGGAAGTGCTTCACGGGTCAGCAGGAAGGTCTGGCCAGCCTGGAAGATGTTCGCGATCACCATGTAGAGCAGGACCCCTGCCGGCAGAGGGAAGAACAGGAACATCCCTGTGATCATCACCGGCGTGATCTTGTTGGCTGTGGCCTGTTGAGGATTGGCAGGCATGCCCATCCCCGACAACAGCTGGGAGGCGAAGAGGCTGACGCCGAAGGCGCCCACCAGAATCGCGATGTCCCAGTTGATGGCTCCATCGGTGTAGAAGCCAACCTGGCCAAGGGCTTTGATGAACAGGAAGCCACTGCGTGCCGCCAGCCCGGGAATCTTGCCTTCCACGGTGGCGTCACCGGGCGCGAGGGCTGTGATTGTTCCGTCCTGCGCCACAGAAACCACGTTCTCCCCTTTGGTCACCGACCAGTCGGGAAGGAATTTCTGTCCGTCGGAGATGTCGGTCAGCACCTGGCTGAAGGGCTCGCCGCTCTTGGTCTGCAGCTGGATCGTGGCGCTCTCCCCTGCGCCGATCTTCGTGCCGCCGGGCAGGCTGGCGATCACCGGCACATGGTCGGTTTCCGTGATGAAGATCGAGTGGCTGGGGCTGCTGAAGGGCTTGGGCTCAACAGCGGCGATCTGCTCCGATGGCAAGACCTTCAGGTTGAGCGTGTAAGGCACATCCGCGAACGGTGACCCCCTCAGCGTTGCGAACAGCGCAAACAGAATGGGCATCTGCACCAGCAGAGGCAGGCAGCCTGCGAGAGGACTGCCGAACTCCTTCATCAACTTCCCCAGCTCCTCCTGCTGTTTCTGGGGGTTGTTCGCGTAACGGGACTTGATCTCCGCCTGCCGTTTCTGCATCACAGGTTGGGCGATCCGCATCCTGCGGGCGCTGCGGATCGAACCGGCGCTCAGGGGGAACAGCGCCAGGCGGATCACAACCGTGAGGGCCACGATCGCAAGCCCGTAGCTCGGCACCAACCCGTAGAAGAAATCAAGGATTGGGATCAGCAGGTTGTCGGAGATGTATCCGATCACGATGAAGGTCCTGAAGAGGGGTCAGAAAGCCCTGCCAGTGTGCAACAGGGGATAGGGGAGGCAGGGGTCAGACTGCGAATCCCTTGGTGTCGACGGGCGTTGTCGCCTTCGTTTTCGACTGGATGCGTTCGAGGATGTAGGTCTCCGCCTCACGGAAGTTGGGCATGGACCGCATCTCGAGCCTGGATCCGTCGCTCAGGACCAGCACCATGTCGCCCCAGGCACCGAAGCCACGGGGAACACAGCGGACCTCACTGATCTGGCTGTAGACCACCTGGCTGCGGTCCTTCCCCATCCAGCCACCACTCACCGAAATCCGGCGGCTGGTGATCTGAAAGCGCAGCCACAGGGCCCGAACGATCGCGCCGACGGCGAACGGGATCCCGATCAGGGTCAGGCCGAGGAGAAGGTTGAAGATGAGATCACCCCTGGCGGGGCCGCCTTCAAAGAAGGTGTCTTCCTGAATGGTGGTCGTCATGGCAGCAAGCCCGCGTGCTTGAGCAATCTGTCGCATTCTTCCAGCAATGGCGTTTCCGGTGCGATGGCACTGGGCTTGAGGCTGAGCAGAACCCACTGGCCGGCAAGGCTCCGGTTCCCCTCAAGGCGCCGTCTGAGATGGTCGTGGAGGCTGCGACGAAGCCGGTTCCGGACCACGGACCGTTTGTGCACCTTTCCACTGATCACCACGGCGCAGCGACAGCGGCGTGTATCGGGGGATCGTGCCTCCGCGGAGCGCAGGGACGGGGCCAGAAGGCCGGGTCGGCCATCCACCACGCGCAGGGTCATGCAGGCGCCGTGGTGACGGCGTCCGTGACGGTGCAGACGATCAAAACAGCGATGGCCCCGCAGACGCATCGGTGCCGGCAGGACCATCGCTTCGTTGATATCAGGTGTAAACGACGGATCAGACCGCCAGACGTGCCCGACCGCGCTTGCGGCGGGTGCGGATCACACGGCGGCCGGTGTGGGTGCGCATGCGGACACGGAACCCGGAAACACGCCTGCGCTTACGGCTGGTGCCGCCGAGAGTTCGTTTGGTCATGGAGAAATGTCGGCGCCCGGCCTGTCGTCAATGGTCAAATTTATCAGCTGATGTGGCGCTTCAATCGATATCGAAGTTCCAGCTGCCGAGATAGCCAGCCACGGGCACATCGCCAGGCGCCTGGGCCAGGGCGTTGAACTGGAACATGCCGCTGTCGCTCGGATTCCAGATGTTCATCACCACGGCATAGGTGTCGCCCGTGGGGATCGGCTGGTCGGGGAAGATCTCGATGGCGGTCTGCTTGTCGTTCACCTCGAAGACCGCAGGCAGGGTCTCCTCACACCTGCTGCGGCTGAGCATGCCTCCGAGCTTCATCTTGCAGAGCTTGAGCTTGGAGGGCTTGATCTTGGCGTTGAAGTAGTCGGGCACCGTGATGGTGAGCTTGAGAATGGCGCTCTTGCGGTCCTTGGCCCGCAGGATGAAGAAGTATTCGGCCCGTTCCCGGCGCACGGTGGAGCTCTGCCAGTAGTAGAGCTTTCTGTAATCCCGATCGCTCTCCCAGCGGAACTCCAGCAGCGAAGGGGTGGCCTGGGCCTGCACCGGAGCCGGACTGAGCAGCTCGGCCAGCGGAGCCGCCCCCAGCAGGCCGGCACCGGCGATGCCCCCCACCAGTGACCCAGCCATCGCCAGCGAACGGAGGCCACTTCGGTTGTTCAGAAGGTTGCGAGCTGTCATGGCGTCAAGGGAGGAGGGTCACCGCCTGCGGCATTCGGTGTGACCTGATTGTGTTGGAGGTTGTCCGTGGAACGGTGCCAGGCAGCCGGCCTGCCAGCTGTCAGTTGTGACCGGATCGGTCTGGCCGGAGGCGACTGGCCTCGCCCAGGTAGGGGTGCCACAGAGTCTGGCCGGTTGGCAGCCAGACGTGGGCCAGCAACCGGATGCATCGCTTCAGATCCCCCTGCACGGCCATCTGCTGGCAGTCCAGCAAGGCCACCTGGTCCCAGCCTGGAAAGCGCCGCGCAATGGCTGCGGGGAAGCAGGCATCGAGATCGGCGGTGACGGAGAACGTGACGGACACAATCCGCTCCGCCTCCAGCTGATTGCGCTCCACCAGGCAGGTGACGAGGTCGTGAACCGCCGACTCGATGGCCGCCGGTGTGTTCGCGTCGCAGGTGGTGGCACCACGCAGCCCTTTGAGGGCCATGCCATCGCTGGGAAGGGCTTGGGTCATGGGCGATAGAGCCAGAGAGCCTGACCGCTATGGGAGAGCTCCGTCTCGAGAAGATCAGCCATGCGCATCACCAGGGATGCTCCAGGAAGACGTCCAAGCAATGATTTCTTGGGTTGCCCCAGGGTGATCGGCTTGCAGTCATCATCCAGCTCAGCGAGTTCCGCAGCCAGTCTCCGGGCACGGTCCTCATCTCCCAGTTCATCAACCAGGCCCAGGGTCTGGGCCTGGGCACCGCTGAACACCCGTCCATCGGCAAAGGCACGAACCGCCTCGGTGGTCAGGCCGCGCCCGCTGGCGACGGCTTCCACGAACTGGGCGTAGCTGCTGTCGATCAGGGCCTGGAGCAGCTCCCTCTCCTCAGGGCTCAGGGCGCGATCCGGCGAGAGGATGTCCTTGAAGGCGCCGCTCTTCACGGTCTCGAAGCGAACCCCGAGCCTCTCCAGGAGCTTGGACAGGTTGTTGCCCCGGAGAATCACGCCGATGGAGCCTGTGATCGTGCCTGGATTGGAGACGATCTTCTCCGCCGCAACACCGATGTAGACCCCACCGGACGCTGAGATGTTGCCGAAGCTGGCGACCACATGGCATCCCTTGTCCCGCAGCCGCATCAGGGCCGCGTGAATCTCCTGGCTGTCGCCCACGGTGCCGCCAGGACTGTCGATCCGGAGCAGCAGGGCCGGGAATTCCCGCTTCTCCACCTCGCGCAGCGCTTTGAGAACACGCTTGCGTGTGGTCGCCGCGATCGCGCCCTCGATGGTGATGCGTGCCATCCGTCGCCGGGATTTGCGGCGCCAGGGCCAGCCCATGTCGTGTCAGTCGTTCTTGCGCGGATCTTAAAAAGGAGCCTGTTGATTGCTGCCTTGGTGTCCTTTCGGCTCGGGCTGTTGCTGGTGCTCCCCTTCGCTCTCTGGGGAACCGCCATGGCTGCCATGGCTCCTCTGCTGGCCACGGCTGGCCCCGAGTTCATCGCTGCGCTGCGGCTGCTGCCGGCCGGCGTGGCCTTGCTGCTGGCCTTGCCGCGGTTGAATGCCTCCTGGACGATCGCTCCTCAGGATCGCGGCTGGTTCCTGGTTTTCACCCTGGTCGATGCCACGGTGTTTCAGTTCTGTCTGGCCCATGGCCTGCGCGACACCGGAGCCGGACTCGGATCGGTGTTGATCGATTCGCAGCCTTTGATGGTGGCGCTTCTCGCCCGCGGTCTGTTCGGGGAACTGATCAATCCCGTCGGATGGTTCGGCCTGATGCTGGGTCTGGCCGGCATCGTCTGTCTCGGCGTGCCCGACAGCCTGCTCAGCCATTGGTGGTTGCTGGGTGATGCCGTTCCGGCCTCAGGTCTCTGGGAAGGCGGAACGGGCTGGATGCTTGCCGCGGCGGTTGCGATGGCCCTGGGCACGGTGCTCAGTCGCTACGCCTGCTCCGCCAGCCACCCCGTCACCGTGACCGGATGGCACATGGTGCTGGGGGGGCTGCCGCTGCTGGCCTGGCACGGCCTTGATCCGACCACGGCATTCCTGCCTGCCTGGTCGGCCGGCGACTGGGTGCTGATGGGATACGCGAGTCTGTTCGGCAGCGCCCTTGCCTACGGCCTGTTCTTCTGGTTCGCCACCCAGCGGGAGCTCACGGCGTTTTCCTCCCTTGGTTTCCTGACGCCGGTCTTTGCCCTCGCCTCCGGGGGGCTCTGGCTTGAGGAACGTCTCTCTCCACTGCAGTGGGGAGGCGTTCTTCTGGTCTTGCTGTCGGTGGTGCTGGTGAGTCAGCGGCGACGCTGCTGGGAACCCAATGCACTCGAAACGCTGGAGTCCGTGGAGGGGACAGGCGCATGAGTTCTGCTCTCAACCTTGTGCTGGTCAGCACCCCCATCGGCTGTCTGGGAAGCGGACGGGGTGGTGGTGTCGAGCTGACGTTGACCTCCGTGATCCGGGGCTTGCTGGGTCGCGGCCACACACTCACCGTCGTGGCGCCAGAGGGCTCCGTGCTCCCTCTCCGCCACCCACGGCTTCTGCTGGAAACCGTGAGTGGCGTGGATCAACCCAGCTGGCAGCACGCCGACCATGACGCCGCTGTCCTGATCCCGATGGACGCCCTGCTGCCCAGGCTCTGGGAGACGGCTCTCGCCCTTGAACCCGCCGCCGATGCGGTGATCAATTTCAGCTACGACTGGCTGCCGCTCTGGCTCACTCCCCGGGTGCCCCAGCGGCTGTTTCATCTCATCAGCATGGGCTCCGTGGCCGGGGTGATGGACACCCTGATTGCCGATCTGGCCCGATGGGACCAGCGTCGCCTGGCCTTTCACACCGCAGCGCAGGCCAGTGATTTCACGCTGCAGGCGGCACCGCGGGTGGTGGGGAACGGCTTCAACCTGGCCGATTACGCCTTTCAACCCGATGGTGGAGGCCCTCTGGGCTGGGCGGGTCGCATCGCGCCTGAGAAGGGACTTGAGGATGCCGCTGCAGTTGCGGCAGCCCTGGGCGAGCCGCTCTGGGTCTGGGGTGTGCGGGAAGACGCCGCCTATGCCAGCCGGGTGGAGGCCTCGGTTCCGCCGGGCACGATCCGGTGGCGGGGGTTCCTGCCGACGGCGGAGCTGCAGCGCGAACTGGGACAGTGCCGGGCCCTGATCAACACCCCGAAATGGAACGAGGCCTACGGCAACGTGGTGGTGGAGGCCCTGGCCTGCGGTGTGCCGGTCATTGCCTATGACCGGGGCGGTCCCGGAGAGCTGATCCAGCACGGAGACACCGGTCTGCTGGTGCCACCCGATGACATCGCCGCGTTGCAGCAGGCCACCCTCGAGGCGGCATCGCTGGATCGCCGCGCCTGTCGCCGCTGGGTGGAGTCGTCCGCCAGCCACGCGGTCTTCGCCGCGAAGATCGAGTCCTGGATCCGTGACGGCTTGGCGGGGGATGTCAGCATCCCCTGATGAGCAGCTCCCCTGAGTTCACCGACCACGCCGCCGCCCGGCCGTTGACGCCGCGGCAGCGGCGTCGCGCCCTGCTGCTGTTGCTCTCACTCGGGGTGGTGATGTGTTTCTGGCAGCTGGGCAGCAACGGTCTGGTGGATGAAACCCCGCCGCTGTTCGCCGCCGCCGGCCGTGCCATGGCCCGCACGGGCGACTGGCTCACGCCGAGGGTGAACGGGCTGCCCCGGTATGACAAGCCACCGCTGGTGTATTGGGTCATGGGCCTGGGG
>WTHL01000263.1 GCA_011523155.1 Synechococcus sp. PL34863bin_39
GCTCTGCACGGAACTCCAGCTGGCGGCGGATCTCGGCCGGGTGCTGGGGGATGAACGCACGGCCCTGCATGGTGTCTTTCCGGATCGGGCCGGCATCGTGCTGATCAGTGGCACCGGCATGATCTGCATCGGCAGGGATCGCCAGGGCCGCGAACAACGAAGCGGCGGCTGGGGGTGGAGGCTGGATGGGGGTGGATCCGCCTTCGACATCGGCCACCAGGGACTGCAACTGACCATGCAAATGGCGGATGGACGGCGTGACACAAGCCCCTTGCTGTCCACGCTCTGGGAGGCGCTGGGGTGCAACACCCCTGCAGCGGTCAAGGCTCTGGCCGCCGGACCGGACCTCAGCGTTGCCGACCTGGCCGGACTCGCACCTCTGGTGCACGCCGCAGCACGGGAAGGCGACGCGCAGGCCAGGGAGGTTCTGGTGCGATCGGCAGCCTCGTTGGCGGACGCCGTCCAAGCGGTCGCGCAGGGTCTGGCACTTGTGAACCCCGGGGTCAGCCCCCGCGGCGGAGCGATCACCCATCTGGAGCTGTACCGGGATCTCGTGACCCAGCATCTGGATCAGTGCCTGGGCGACTGGCACTGGTGCACTGACGGAGGTGACGCCTGTGACGGCGCCCTTGCCCTCGCCATGGACTGCGTCAGGCCGCGTTGAGGTGCTGATCGGCGAGGTGAGCCAGGTGACCACTCCAGTGGTCAACATCCCCTGGATCCGCCGCCTCAACCATCACCCGCAACAGAGGTTCAGTGCCACTCGCGCGCACAAGAACACGCCCGCGCCCTTCCATCGACGCTTCGGCCGCCTGCACCGCAAGGGCCAGGGGTTCACAGGTCTGCCAACCCGTGCGTCGTGCCTTGTCAGGAACGGTCACGTTGACCAATTTCTGGGGATAGGCCTCGAAACTTTGATCCCTCCATTCGGCAAGGCCGGGTGCATGCTGCCGGCACAGGGTCGCGATCTGCAGAGCCGTGAGAACGCCGTCGCCGGCCAGCCCGTGGGACGACGAGAGGATGTGACCGGACTGTTCTCCGCCGAGTGCGGCCCCGGTTCTGACCATGGCGGCATGCACATGCTGATCGCCCACGGCCGTGCGCTCAAGGACGCCGCCGCGTGCCTGCCAGGCACGCTCGAAGCCCAGGTTGGACATCACGGTCGCCACGAGCCGCTGATCGGGCAGATCACCCGCCTCCTGAAGGGTGGACCCCCACAGAAAGAGCACATGGTCACCGTCGAGGACACGCCCTCGGGCATCCACCGCGAGCATGCGATCGGCATCACCGTCGAAGGCGAACCCCATCGCAGCCCCCTGTTCGATCACGGCCTCACGCAGAAGGTCCAGGTGCGTCGAACCGCAGTCCACATTGATCCGTGCGCCATCGGGCAACGCATGCAGGAGGGTGAGGTCAGCCCCCAGGGCGCGGAACACCTCAGGTCCGAGGGCTGTGGCAGACCCCCAGCAGAGATCGAGGACCACCTTCACGCCGTCAAGTCCCTGGGGTGGAGCACTGGCCAGCAGGGCATCGCGATAGTGACGCAGCAGCTCAGGGCGATGGTGCGCAGCCGCGCCCATCGGCGACATCGCGGCGTCGGCCTCTGATCCAGCCCCGCAGAGGCCGCTCTCAATCAGCCGCTGCAACGCAGCACTCAGCTTGTGGCCGTCAGCACCGAAAACCTTGATGCCGTTGTCATGGGGGGGGTTGTGACTGGCCGACACCATCAGTCCGCCTGCCGCTCCGCAATGACGGATCAACAGAGGAACCGCCGGCGTTGCACAGAGTCCAAGCGACCACACATCCCGTCCCGCAGCCGTGAGACCGGCTGTGAGGGCCGCCGTCAGCATCGGCCCGCTGCTGCGGGAGTCCATGCCGATCAGCACAGGGCCTTCCGTTGGCAGCACCCTGCCGAACCAGTAGCCCACCTGCAGAGCCAGGGCCGGCGTGATCACCGCGCCGACACGCCCCCTCAGACCATCCGTGCCGAAGGCCACCTGCGACGGATGGTGGGGCTGCCCCAGGGGCGGCATGGCGGGGTCAACCATCAACGGGCTAGGAGAGAGCTGGAGGTTAATCGGACCATGTCGGATGTCCCGTCGTCCGATGGCGCCTCATGGGGGCCACCCAACACAATGTCTGTTGTCGTCGCCTGATCTGCGCGCATGCGACCTCCCAACGGCCTCGGGTTGCTGACCGGCAGTGTGCTCGCCAGCTTCAGCATGATCGCGGCCGGACAGACATGGCTGAAACAACAGCAGAGGCCTCTGACGCCGGGGGTGCAGGGGGGTGAACTCTGGCAGCGCTATCGCTGGTCTTGGGACCCGTCCCAACGCAGGGACGCTGCGTTCCTTCTGGCCGCTGCGGATCCGGAGTCATCGCGGCGCCAGCAGCATCTGTTGCGAGGTCAGGGCTGGGGTCGCACCCCCACCGCGGCGGCTGCACTGCTGCGGCAGGCGCAGATCGCCACACGGCTGGGTGAACGGTCGAAGGCCACCCGTCTCTGGCAGTCCCTGCGCAGCCGCTTCCCGGATCATCCCCTCGGAGCCGACGCCCTCTATCAGCTCTCGAACCAACGCACCAGCATCAACCGCACCAGCACCAACGCGGATCTGCTGGACAAGCATCCTGCCCATCCGGCCAGCCTGGAACGGGCGGTGGAGCAGAAGAACGTCGAGCATCTGGCGGCATGGGGGCCCAGACACCCTGGAGCAGCAGGGCTGCTGCAAGACACCTGCACGTCTGAACACCCGATTCCGCCTTCAGAGCGTCAGCAGCTGGCCCTGGCACTGGCCAGCCTCGGCGATGGTGATGCCGGCCTGAACTGTCTGAACGGACTCGCCCCGTTGCCAGGAACGGCCGTGGAGATCGGGAGAGCGATGCTGCGAGCTGACCGGACACAACGGCGCGTCGGATCGAATCTGCTGATCACCATGGTGCGCCAGGCGGATCCGCCAGTGACTGCGACGACCCTGGAGGCCGCCCGGCTTCTCAGCGACCCGTTTGTGCCGGATCCCGCCGTGCTGGATCAACTGCCGGAGCAGCTTCGCGCGTCATCGGCGGATGTGGCGGCGGCCGAGGTGCGCCTGGGCCGACGGCCCGCACGCGATGTCTTCCAACGGTGGCCGAAGCATCCGGCCAGCTGGCAGTTGCAGTGGGACCTTGCAAGGACCGCACTGCTCGCCGGGCGCTGGGCCGAAGCGGAGACGGTGCTGCTGGCGCTGAACCCCAAGACCCTGCCGGAACCCTTGCAGGCCAGGCAGAGGTTCTGGCTTGGTCTCAGTCAGGCCAAACAGAACCGAGAGGCTGCGGCACGCGAGCACTGGCAGATACTGCAGAAGCACCACCCCGCCGGGTACTACACCTGGCGAGCCTCAGCGCGCCTGAACGCCGTCTCACTGCCGCCTCTGGGCCGGGGGACGCCGCTGGATGGGCGCCCGATCCAGCAGACCACGTGGCAACCACTCAGCAGCGGCGATGCCCTCGTGGACAGGCTCTGGCGTCTCGGCATGACACGAGAGGCGGCCGAAATCTGGACCAGCCGAACCAGGCAGCGACTCAACCCGCAGACAGTCGCCGCTGAACCATCCCCAACCGCAAGACTGATCCAGGGACGTCTTCGACTCGCCCTCAGCGACCCATGGAATGGACTGGAGGACCTGTGGAAGGCGAGCCTGCGGCTGATCACGGATGACTGCGAGGCTCGGTTCGACCTGCATCACCGACAGCATCCCCGGCCTTTTGCGTCAGCCTTTCAAGCGGCCATGCAGACCGCCGACGTGCATGAGGGACTGCTGCGCGCCATTGCCAAGCAGGAATCCCGCTATTCCCCGGGGGTGAGCTCCCCGGTTGGGGCCCGAGGGCTGATGCAGCTGATGCCGACAACAGCCGCAGAGCTCATGGGACGGGACCTCACGGATGACGACCTGATCGAGCCCCGCCTCAACACCGAGCTCGGAGCCCGCTACCTCGCGTTTCTTCTGAAGCAATGGGACGGAAATCCCTGGCTCACCATCGCCAGCTACAACGCAGGGCCGGGCGCCGCGGAGCGTTGGCGTTCCGTGGAGCTCGAGACAGACCCCGAACTCTGGGCCGAGAGGATCCCCTACCCGGAAACACGGATTTACACCAAGAAGGTGCTCGGCAATCTCTGGGCCTACCTGGAGTCAGCGCAGCCCCATTGCTCAGCATCAGAGCAAGGTCCGAGCAAGCCTTGAGGACAGGATGCGACTAACGCAACGCTCCCTGCGACAGGCTGTGTCCCAACCAGACGCCGCTCAGCACAATCACCCCCATCCAGAAGGCCATCCAGGGGGGGGACGGAACGACCCGGATCCGGGTCAGATCCAGACGCGCGAGGAGAATTGCCGAAGCGAGAATGGCAACATCTGCCAGCAGCTTCAGCTGCAGCAGGTACAACCCGACGGTGATCACCAACAGCAGGGTGACCACCAGGCTGAACACGCGGCTGGAAGCCATCAGAAGCGACACCTGACGCAACAGCAGGTCCGGCATCGTGCAGACCAGCACCACAATCAAGGTCTGAACCACTTCAACGGCCCAGTAGATCGGCAGGTCAAGTCCCTGAGCCGAGGTCATCTGCTGGTGGAACAGCGCCCACTGATTGCCCATGAGCACCGCAACGGCGAACAGCAGCAGCACCAATGGCGCCCGAAACGGCAGCAGGAGGAAATTCAGCAGCGACATCACGGACGTTGCTCCGAAAAAACGCTAGCGACGATGTCGATGAGGGCCTGTCAAAGTATGGTCCCGGTTCGAGATTCGGCATGACAGGCAGCAGCTCGACCACCAGCTTGAGTGCTGTGCAGAAGGGGGTGCTCATCGCCTGCGCCGTTGGACTCGCGCTGGTGCTGTTCGTTCTCCGCAACGGCCTGTCGGCGGAATCGCCGATGGATCAGCTGGCACGCCGGTCTCTGGCTCCGGAAGTGGCACTGAGCAATCAAAAGCCCACGATCATTGAGTTCTACGCCGACTGGTGTGAGGCCTGCCGGGAGATGGCACCGGCGATGCTGGAGACCGAACGACTAACCCAGGGACAACTCGATGTTGTGCTCATCAACATCGACAATCCGCAATGGCAGGACCTGATTGATCGTTACGAGGTCAATGGCATCCCCCAACTGAACCTGTTCGGTGCCGATGGCGCGCTTCGCGGACGCTCACTCGGCGTCCGCACGCCAACGCAGCTGAAGGCACTCAGCGAGTCCCTGATCACCTCAACAGCGCTGCCTGAGTTTGCCGGCATCGGCAACCTCAGCTCCCTGGGCTCAAACATCCCCCCTGTTGCACCCGCTGTCAGCAGCACCGGTCCTCGCAGCCACGGCTGACGAGAACGGCCATGATCGGCCAACGCTTCCTTCCTCTGTCCTGAGCACCGCCATGGATCCCCGTTTCCGGGTCGACCTGATCGCCGCCACGCCCAACCCTCAGCAATGCGTGTATGCCGGCATGCATCAGGACTACAGCGAAGGGTTTGTGGCTGGTGATCGCGACAACTGGCCCGATGAAACCAAGGCAGGCGAAATCTGCGTCAAACGTCTTCTCGCTGGCGAACGAGGCCACTACGGCCCGCTCGAGCACGCGCAGATCGTGCTGAATGTGGGCTGGTTTCCCCACTCCGTGATGCAGCAGGCCCGCACCCACCGTGTTGGGGTGAGCTTCGATGTGCAGTCAATGCGTTACACCGGCGATCGCATCTGCCGGGCAGCCAATGGTGCGTTGCCTCTGGAGGACGTTTTTTATCTGCGACCTGTGGGCACCTACAGCGACCGGCAGGGGAAAAGGTATGCCTACACCGAAGAGCTGCGCAATCAGGACCTGGACCTCTGCCAACAAGCTGCGAATCGATACCGCGATCTGCTGACTGCAGGTTTCGCCGAGGAACATGCACGGGGCATTCTCCCCTTCGACTACCGCCAGCATTTCGTCGTGAGCTTCAGCTTGCGCGCCTTCCTCCACTTCATGGATCTCAGGGCAAAACTCGATGCGCAGCAGGAAATCCGGGAGCTCTGTGACCTGATGTGGCCTCACCTGCAGACCTGGGCGCCTGAATTCGCAGGCTGGTACGAAAAGACACGACTGCACAAGGCGCGACTTGCGCCTTGAGCGCTTCAGAGCGGAAACAACGCCGGCACGTCGTCCTAGACCTTCGCCAGCGTGACCCGCTCCGGTTGATGCTGATATTTGCCCTGACGATCGCTGTACGTGGTGTCGCAGGGATCGCCTTCAAAGAACAGAAGCTGACAGATTCCTTCGTTGGCATAGATCCGGCAGTCAGCCCCTGAGCTGTTGCTGAACTCGAGGGTCAGATGACCTTCCCAGCTGGCTTCCGCAGGCGTTGTATTCACGATGATCCCCAGTCGTGCATAGGTACTTTTACCCAGACAGATAACGGTGATATTCGGGGGAACCTTCATCTTTTCAAGCGCAACACCCAGGCCGTAGGAATGGGCGGGGAGGATGAAGAAATCACCATCCTCATCGTGGTGCAACTGCGTCGGCTCGAGATTGGCCGGATTGAATCGCTTGGGGTTCATGACCGTGCCAGGCACATGCTTGAAGATCAGGAACTCCTGAGGGGACAGGCGCAGGTCGTAGCCATAGGACGAACAACCGAAGCTGAGCACGGGGCGCAATTGCTGATCGGGCTCCAGATGCCGTACGAGGCCCTCCTGAAAAGGATCGAGCATGCCCTCGGCAGCCTGCTCAGTGATCCACCGGTCGTTCTTCAGCATCAGAAGCCCCTTCGCAGTTCGGTGACCTGATCGGCCATCTCCATCAGGGAGTCTGGGATGGAGGGGCCGGTCACCATCACATCCATCGAACCAGGTCGCTGCTCGAGTGTGCTGCGGACCTCTGCTTCATCCAGATAACCCAAAGCGACAGCAAGCCCGAGCTCATCCAGAACCAGCTGATCCAGTTCACCACTGATCAGATGCTCGCGACATTCAGCCCAAAGCGCCCGAACCGCAAGCCTGGTCGCATCGCTCTGCTCCTCGGCAGCCTCCGAGAGACAACAGGCGACATCGGGACGCAACCACTGGAGACGACCGCAGAGAGTGAGCCGACGCTCGGGCCCTTGAGCGACGCCGCCCTTGAGGAACTGGACCACCATCACGCGACTGCCGAGCCCCGCGGACCGCAAGGCCTGACTGAGCACGGAGGCAAAGCTGCCGCGATAGGGAGCGGTATGAACCTGCAACTGCCCTTCAGGCGCCACCAGATGCAGTGGAGGCCTTGGGCTGAGGGGTGGCAGGGGATGAAGGCCGGCCGCCTGCAGCCTCCGCTGATCGGCCAGGTGCGATTCACCGGAGCGATGGGTGGTGCTGAGGCTCGCTGTCATCAAGGTCCGAAGCGTCCGGGGTGACCCGCTGGATTCAAACCTAGCGCCACCGCTCAGGTTCACAAGCACTTTGACACTATCCCTGGTGTCCGGTGTCATCCGACACCATCACCCAAGACGCCACCTCACAACACCAGCCCAAACCGGCGTCCTGCCAGGCTTGATGGGTGGAACCAGCTTGGAGAGCTGCCATGACCAGTGCATCGAGCTCTGACTCAGCCCGAAACGATGGACGCACCCCCTCGGATCTGAGACCCTTCGCGATCGAATGGGACCCGATGGGGTTCGCCCTGAGCTCACTCGTGGTTCGCACCGGGCGCACAACAGTGCTCTGCAGCGTGTGTCACGAAGAGGGCGTTCCCCGCTGGCGCAAAGGGCAGGGGAAGGGTTGGCTGAGTGCTGAATACCGCCTCCTTCCCGGCTCGACACCGGAACGCCAGCGCCGGGAGCTGATGAAGCTCTCCGGACGCACACAGGAGATTCAACGCCTGATCGGCCGCAGCCTGCGGGCCTGCATCGACATGGAGGCACTCGGCGAAAACACCCTTCTGATCGACTGCGATGTGATTCAGGCTGACGCGGGGACACGCACGGCCTCGATCACAGGTGCATGGGTGGCCCTCCGGCATGCCTGCAATCAGTTGCTTGAACAGGGCCTTGTGGAGAGACAACCGATCACCAAACAGGTGGCCGCCGTGTCAGTGGGCCTGGTGCAGGACGCGACCTTGCTCGACCTCGACTACAGCGAAGACAGTCGCGCCGACGTGGATCTCAATGTCGTGATGGACGACCACCGCAATCTGCTCGAGATTCAGGGAACGGCGGAAGGCGAGGCCTTCAGTCGAACCCAGCTCAACGCCCTGCTTGACCTGGCCGAACCGGGCCTGCAGGCTCTGATGGAGGGCCAGCGGCAGGCACTGGGCAATCGCTGAATTCCGTGCCTGTTGATACATGGAGGATCGCAGCTGATCCGTAACTTCCTCAGACACGCAGTGCCTTCATGCAGGGAGTCATGCACGGCTTCAGCCGAACTGCCACCCCAGCCTCAAGGCCGATGACTCTGGCCAACAATTCCGAGCCGAAGACAAGAACGCTTCAGGATGTGATCCGCGGCCTTGATGGCGCGACCACCGAGATGGTGGAGCGTGGCAAGACCATTTTCTTCCCCGGTGATCCGGCTGAACGTGTCTACCTGATCCGGAGGGGAGCTGTGCGCCTCTCCCGCGTCTACGAGTCAGGCGAAGAGATCACCGTGGCTCTTCTGCGTGAGAACAGTCTTTTCGGGGTGCTTTCGCTGCTTACAGGGCACCGCTCTGACCGCTTTTACCACTCCGTCGCCTTCACGCGGGTGGAGATGATCACGGCACCGGCGGCTTCCGTGCGTCAGGCGATCGAAGCCGACGCCAGCGTTGGTCTGCTGCTGCTGCAGGGCTTGTCCAGCCGGATCCTGCAGACCGAAACCATGATCGAAACCTTGACCCACCGCGACATGTCATCGCGCCTGGTGAGTTTCCTTCTGGTTCTCTGCCGTGACTTCGGCGTACCCGGCGATCGCGGCATCACGATCGACCTGAGGCTCTCCCATCAAGCCATCGCCGAAGCGATCGGCTCGACCCGCGTGACGATCACCCGATTGCTCGGGGACCTGCGTAATGCCGGCCTGGTCGAGATCGACCGAAAGAAGATCACCGTGCTGGATCCCATCGCCCTGGCCAAGAAATTCAGCTGAGCGGGTTCCGGGTGACAATGGATCGCCAAGGGTTGGACTGACTACGCCAACTGACCGCTAGGAAACGTTGACCGGCTGGCTTCTGATTCTGACTCTGCTCGTTCTCGGAGCAGTGCTCGCCACGCTGGGGGATCGTCTCGGCTCGCGGGTCGGCAAAGCGCGACTGAGTCTGCTCGGCCTGCGGCCTCGCAAAACAGCTGTTCTGATCACAGTCCTGACGGGCGGAGCGATATCCGCCCTCTCCCTCGGCCTGATGCTGCTGGTGAGCCGTCAGCTGAGGGTTGGACTGTTCGAACTCAACGAACTGCAAGACAAGCTGCGATCAAGCCGGGCCGATCTCCAACGCAGCCTTGCAGCGCAGTCCGATGCTGCTCGTGAACTGCAGACAGCCCGTCGCGACCTGACCAACGCCAGAACCAGGGCCGATGACCTGCGACAGGCGCTGGTCCCCCTTCAACAAGAGCGTGAGCGCCTTGAGGCGGAGCGTCAGCGACTCAACCGTGATGTCAGGACACGCGATGCAGAGATCCAGCGCACAGAGCGCGAACTGGCCGATGTGCGTTCGCGCATCAGCCAGGGGGAAAAGGAACTGCGCCAGCTCGAGCAGCAACGCAATGCCCTGCGGCTCGGCAATGTCGTGCTGAGCAGCGGCCAACGCCTGGCCACAGCGACACTGCGACTCGAGAGCGACGATCAGGCCAGACAGGTGATTGACGAGCTCCTGCGTGAGGCGAATCTCCAGGCCTATCAGCGCGTGCTGCCCGGGAAAACTCCTGACCGACAGATTCTGCTCGTCCCTCGCGCCGATATCGCCCGCCTCGAAAGCACGATCCAGCGTCCTGGCACCTGGGTCGTGACCATCCGCTCAGCCGCCAACGTGCTGCTGGGGGAAACGGTCGTCTACGCCTTTCCCGAAGTCCAGCCGAACACCACGATCGTCACCACCGGGGCGGTTCTGGCGACAACAGCGCTGGATGCCGGCGAACGGGCACCCGAGGCGGTGCGCAACCGTCTGAACCTCCTCCTTGCCTCAGCCTTGGCCGAAGCACAGCGACGTGGTTCGCTGGTCCAGGGACTTCAGTTTGACTCCAATGCCGTGAATCGTCTCGGGACCCAATTGCTGCGACGGGCGCCGTCACGCATCGAACTGACGGTGGTCGCAACCCGAAACAGCGACACCGCTGATCCCATTGCTGTAACGATCAAGCCGGTCCAAACCATTCCGCCGGCAGTCGTCGGAGAACGACGTGACTGATGACCCAACCCCAACCGTTCCTCTGTGGGGAGTTGTTGCAGCCATTGATCCTGGACGCAGCAAATGCGGTCTTGTTCTTGCCGACTGCACGTCAGGCCAGGTGCTGGATGCCCTGGTCGTGGCTGCCGACGAGACCGAGAGCCAACTGAAACGCTGGCATCAGCAGACACCCCTGGCCACGCTGGTGCTGGGGAATGGAACCTCCAGCGATCAGTGGAAGACGTTGCTGCAAGCGCTCGCTCCGGTACGGGTTGTCGACGAGAGCGGCACAACACTTCGCGCCCGAAGCCGGTACTGGGAGCTCTGGCCCTGTCGTGGCTGGAGACGACTGCTACCTCAGGGCTTAAGGGTTCCAGCCTGTGAGCTTGATGCCATCGCAGCACTGGTGCTGCTGGAGGACCACGTCGGACACCCACTGCGATGGCCCCAACCACCCATGCAGGGACCAGGGATCAGAAGCGCGCCCGTACCGTGAAGGTGTAATCACCTCCGGCTTCGAGGTGATAATCCGCTTTAACCAGAAACCGCAGAAGGGCGTCCTGAATCAATGCACGCCCCAGGGAAGGCTCAACGGTGAGTTCACCCTGATCAAACGACCAGGAAAACTGCCATGCGAAGCCACCTGCACTGACTTCACCTTCCAGGCACTGCTCCTGAAAACTTTGACGCAGAACCCGGAGATGCGCTGTGGTGACAGGGAGAGGCGTCATTCCGTGTCCTGAGGCATCAGATTCACACCATTGAGGCGATTCCCAGCACGCTCAAGCCCCTGCCGCTGAATGAGGTCAAGACCGCGAAGCACCTCCTCAAGAACCGCATCCAGCATGGGTTGCTCATTCTTATGAAAGCTGCCAAGCACATGTGACACCGTGCGTTCCCGCCGCTCTGTTGCGGTGCGCCCGGGGGCACCAATGCCGATCCTCAGGCGGGCGAACTCCTGAGTTCCGAGGTGCTGAATGGTGCTTCGTAGGC
>WTHL01000002.1 GCA_011523155.1 Synechococcus sp. PL34863bin_39
TACTGATCCAGCGCTGGGCTCCTAGTGCAGAAGTTCCGATGAACCGAACAGCGATCAAGCTGATCACCGTGACGATGTAAATCGGAAGTAGAGGGGGCTTGAGGCGTTCAAGCCTCAAGTTCGCGAACAACAGTGCGATCCCACAACCAACGAGTGCTGTTGCCAATTGCGATAACCAGAATTGGCTGTTGATGAATGCAAGAACTCCGACAAAGCTGAACTGGAACGACGCAATTCCTTCGATCGCCTCCTGGCGTTCAATGCTGAGGATCAGGAAGCTCGAGACTGCCACCATGGCCAGGGGCACGCCCCAGAGCACGAGTTCGAAGTCGTTGCGGCGACGCAGTGACGAGCCCGTTCGGGAGTGAAGACTCTGTCGACGTCGTCGAAGACCCCCGAGCATGGTCAAGCAGTGGCTCCAACCATCGTGGTGACGTGTTGAGCAAGTTGCTTGAAGCTCGCTGCACTTGCTGAATCGGGCTGGCTGATCACGATCGGACTTCCCTGGTCTCCCCCAGTGAGGACTGGCATCTCCAGGGGCACCTGAGCCAGAAGCGTGGTCTCGAATTCATCAGCCAATGTTTGTCCGCCACCTTCGCCGAACAGCGCATACCGCTTCTCGGGCTGATCGGGGGGAATGAAGGCGCTCATGTTCTCAACCACGCCGAGCACGGGAATCGACATCTGCCGGAACATGGCCAGGCCGCGACGGGCGTCCTGCAGGGCCACTTGTTGAGGCGTGGTCACGATCACGACGCCAGCCATGGGGACGGCTTGGGCCAGCGAGAGTTGGGCGTCACCAGTGCCGGGTGGGAGGTCGACCACGAGCACATCCCGTTCCCCCCAGGTGACTTGATACAGGAACTGACGGATGATGCCGTTCAGCATCGGTCCGCGCCAGATGACCGGTTGATCCGGGTCGATCAGCAGACCCATCGAGACCATGGCCACGCCACAGCTCTCAATGGGAGTCATCCGTTGTTCGCTGCCGCTGCCCTCCACTTCGGGCGTGCGATCGGCAACACCCAGCATCGTGGGGGCATTGGGTCCATAGATGTCGGCATCGAGAAGACCAACCCGCAGTCCCTGACGGGCCAGGGCGCAAGCCAGGTTCACAGCCACGGTGCTCTTGCCAACGCCGCCTTTGCCACTGCTGACGGCGATCACCTGCTTCACGCCTGGAATGGGTTGCCGTTCCGCCACCTGACCGTGGCCTGCCTGGCCGATGCCCCCGGGCTGAGGACTGCTCT
Organism: Synechococcus sp. PL34863bin_39; assembly: GCA_011523155.1. The sequence continues at coordinate 1,251 of WTHL01000002.1, forward strand.
GCTGCTGAGCGGGAGAGCCCAGTTCGATCTGCACATCATCGATGCCATTGAGCTGCAGCAATCGCTCGCGACTCTCCTGGGCGATGCGTTCCCGCTGGCCCTGGGCAAAGCTGGGCAGGTTCAGGCGAATCACAGCGCGCGGTGGTGCGATTCGGATGTTGTCGATCCAGCCGAGATCGAGAGCCGGGCGTCCAGTTCCGGCATCCAAAATCTGCTTCAGCGCTGTGGTGGCCTGCTCTGCGGTCGCCATGAAACCCGTGCGTTGAGCGGGATCCTAGGTGTGGGCTCCCGTGACAGTCCTTCACGGCCTCTTGTCGGGAGAGGGCACGGGCTGAAAAGGTTCCTGTCAGTCCCTGCAGCAATTGATCCATGGTTCGTTCACTGCTGAGGCGCCTGAAGGGTTCGTCCTCCTCCGCCCCCAGTGCAGCGTCCGGCAGTGGCGCTGCAGCACCAATGTCCCCTCCACCAGCTGATTCCAGGGAACGGGCTCGTGCTCTGGTGATGGGCCTCCAGGACGAGATTTGTGCAGGTCTGGAGGCCCTCGATGGTGTGGGCCGCTTCCAGGAGGAAAGCTGGGATCGCCCCGAGGGCGGCGGTGGCCGCTCCCGTGTCATGCGCGAAGGGCGCATTTTTGAACAAGGCGGCGTGAACTTTTCGGAGGTTCACGGCCAGGAGTTGCCGCCTTCCATCCTCAAGCAGCGTCCTGAGGCGAAGGGGCATCCCTGGTTCGCCACAGGCACCTCGATGGTGTTGCACCCCCGCAACCCCTATGTGCCCACGGTGCACCTCAATTACCGCTACTTCGAGGCAGGCCCGGTGTGGTGGTTCGGCGGTGGTGCCGATCTCACGCCCTTCTATCCGTTCCTCGAAGACGCCCGCCATTTCCATCGCACCCATAAGCAGGCGTGTGATTCGGTGAGCACCGACCTGTATCCGGTGTTCAAGCCTTGGTGTGACGAGTATTTCTTCCTCAAGCACCGCAATGAAACCCGCGGTGTGGGCGGAATTTTCTACGACTACCAGGACGGCAACGGCGAGCTCTACAAAGGTCAGAACCCCGCAGGACCTGCTGCAGACGTTGCCAAGGCCACGGGGTCTCGTCCTCTCAACTGGGAGCAGCTCCATGACTTGGCCAAGGCCTGTGGTCAGGGATTCCTGCCGGCCTACACCCCGATCGTTGAGAAGCGGCACCCTCTGGCTTATGGCGAACGGGAGCGTCAGTTCCAGCTCTACCGCCGTGGCCGTTACGTCGAGTTCAACCTGGTGTGGGACCGCGGCACGATCTTTGGCCTGCAGACCAACGGCCGCACGGAGTCGATCCTGATGTCACTGCCACCCCTGGCACGCTGGGAGTACGGCTTCACGGCAGAAGAGGGGTCACGCGAGGCTTTGCTCACGGACGTGTTCACCCGTCCTCAGAACTGGTTCGAGGATCCTTCTCTGGAGGAGCGTTGCCGTCCACATCAGGCGGTGAACTGACCTCCATGGGAGGTGCTGGCGGCAATCCATTGAGGATGGCGTCAGTGACCCGTCGGGCAATCGCATCGAGTGTTGCCTGACGGGTTTTGGGGTCCCGCAGTCGTGTCTCGAGTCGGCCCTCAAGCTTTCCGATTTCCAGGATGCCGATGCCGCGCTTCGGCGCACCAAGGCCCCCGCGGAACATCAGTGGGT
>WTHL01000289.1 GCA_011523155.1 Synechococcus sp. PL34863bin_39
CCTTCTACAAGGCCCGCGGCCTCTCCGTCGGCAAGAGCCTGGTGGAAGAGGACAAACTGGAACTGGCCAAGGAGCTTGAGGCCAAGGCCAAAGCCAAAGGGGTGGAACTTCTGCTTCCCACCGATGTGGTTCTGGCCGACAACTTCGCCCCTGACGCCAACAGCCAGACCGCCCCTGTGACCGCCATCCCCGACGGCTGGATGGGCCTGGACATCGGCCCCGATTCCGTGAAGGTCTTCCAGAACGCCCTTGCGGATTGTCAGACCGTGATCTGGAACGGCCCCATGGGTGTGTTCGAGTTCGACAAATTCGCCGCTGGCACCAACGCCATCGCCACCACCCTCGCGGACCTGAGCGGCAAAGGCTGCTGCACGATCATCGGCGGTGGTGACTCCGTGGCTGCGGTGGAGAAGGCTGGCCTGGCCGAGAAGATGTCCCACATCTCCACCGGCGGTGGTGCCAGCCTCGAGCTGCTGGAAGGCAAGGTGCTGCCCGGCGTGGCCGCCCTCGACGCAGCCTGATCAACACCCGCTGGCATGCATCAGCGGATGGGCCGCTCCATCAGGAGCGGCCTTTTTGATGGCGAGGGCGGCCATCACGCCGCTGCAGAGGTTGGGCCAGGGGTGCGAGGCCGAGACGTTGACGTTCGGCATTGATCACGTTGCGGCCCTGCCGAAGCAGTGCCCGGCGGGCCATGAGGTTCTGACGTTTGCACTGGCGGAAGGCCTCCGGCACAGCAGCCCCCTCCAGGCAGCGCTGCGCGTTCTTGAGCAGTGCCAGACGCTGGGGGTAGGTCTTGAGCACCCAGTCGCGACGGACCCTGAACAGGGCGTCCCGCTGAGACGCCGTGAGCTCGGAAGCCTGAGCGGAGGCGCTCCCCGCCTGCAGGGCGGCAGCCGTGAGCACGGCACAGGGGATCAACAGAACCCGCTGCCAGGGCATCGATGCAACAGTCATCAGAAGAAGGGGAAACATCGGACCCGTCCATCGTGGGGCGGGTGATCGGGCTGAATCTGACCAGGACGATGGCAAGCCATGACAAGGTCTGACCAGCGCTCAGCGCAGCCAATCCACGCGGAGGATCGGCTGCTGGCGGTGAGCATGCGGATAGCCATGGCGCCGATCACGCCAGGAAGCGCTGGAGCCATGGCGCCCCCCCCAGCCAGGGCGCACGGCCTTCAACCGCAACCGGCGACGTGCGTGATCCATGGCGCGGGACCGGTCCTTCTCCAGGTGGTTGAGAGCACGGGCGAACTCGTCTTTGCAGCGCCGCAGGTCCCAGGGGCTCCTGGCATGGCGAATGCAACGGCGTTCATTGCGCCACATGGCCCGGCGGCGCTCAAAACTGTTCAACTCCCACTCACGCCGGTCCCGAAACAGAGCACGGCGCTCGGCGTGATTGAGCTGATCTCTGGAGGCCAAAGCAACGGGGTGGGCCTGGGCCGAGGGATGGAATGGCTGCAGTGCGGCTAAGGCCAGGGCCGTGCAAGGGCCAAGCCACACCCGCTGCCAACGAATGGCTGCACTCATCGCTTCATGTGCGTGGAACAGGTCAAGCGTGCGTGAACTCCACCGCCCAGGTCTGACTGAACGGACGGCCAGGCATGACCGGATCTGACCGATTGACGACAGCGCGCCCCTCAGCCTTTGGCGAAGAGGCCCAGCGACAGCAATCCGGCTGCCGCGATCCCTGCCGATGAGGTGATGAACAGATGGGCAATGCCGGCGTCAAAACCACCGACAGACGACCAGCCGCGTCGATGCAGACGGACTCACCTTGAGGGTGGCAAGCGTGGTGCCAACCACCAACGCAGCGGTGATCAACGGGCGCAGAGTTTGCACAATCGGGGGCAACGCATCGCGATCGCCCCCCTGATGACAAAGCCTGAGTTGCAGCCCCCTTGCTCCCTTGCCGTGGTGGGTCTTGGCGCTCTGGGGTTACCCATGGCGATCAACCTGCGCACCGCCGGCTACGCCCTTCGCGTGCACACCCGCAGCCGCGGCGCCGAGAGCGATGCAGCCCTGCAACAGGGTGACGCCAGAGCAGCAGCTGTCGGCTGCGCGTCCCCCACCGAGGCCGTCTGCGGCTGCCAGGCCCTGGTGCTCTGCGTCAGTGATGACGCCGCCGTGGAGACGGTGCTCTGGGGCGAACAGGGGGCAGGCCCCGAGCTGGCCGAGGGGAGCCTGGTGATCGACTGCTCCACCATCAGCCCGGCCACCTCCCAGGCGATGGCACAACGCCTGGCGGCACGAGGCGTGGGCTATCTCGATGCCCCCGTCACCGGCGGCACGGAAGGCGCCAAAGCCGGCACGCTCACGGTTCTCTGCGGTGGAGCATCCGCCGATCTGGAGCGGGCCCGTCCTGTGCTGGACACCATCGGGGGGTCCATCCACCACTTCGGCCCCGTGGGCGCTGGCCAACAGGTGAAGGCGGTGAATCAGGTGCTGGTGGCCGGCAGCTATGCCGCCGTGGCGGAGGCGGTGGCCCTGGGCCAACGTCTGAATCTGCCGATGCCCACTGTGATCGACGCTCTCAAGAACGGTGCTGCCGGCTCCTGGGCCCTGGACCATCGCAGCACCACCATGCTGGAGGGCCGCTACCCCCTTGGCTTCCGGCTCAGCCTGCATCGCAAGGATCTCGGCATCGCCCTCGATGCAGCCAAGGCCGTCCAGCTGGATCTGCCCGTTACGACGCTGGTGGAACAGCTGGAACTGGATTTAATCCAGAACGGTCACGGCGATGAGGACGTGTCGACCCTGCACCGCTGGAACCAGACGAGGCTGGCGACCTAGTGGCGGCTGACCACCCGCACCCGCTTGGTGGCCGTCACCACCCCATCGGGGTGCACCAGCATCACGGCCCAGGTCTGCGAACCGGGTTGCTGCGGTGCCTGAA